>JAGWPU010000122.1 GCA_028870355.1 Gammaproteobacteria bacterium
CGCGCCGCCGTGGGGCGGGACGGGGCGGGGAGCGGGGCCTCGGTAGCGGTCGCCGGCGTGGGCGTGGGCGCGGCCGCGGCGGGCGGCGGTGCCGGTGCCGGTGCCGCGGTGGCCAGGCGGTCCTCGACCTCGAGGTGCGCGAGCACCGCGCCGACCGCGAGCTTCGTGCCGGGCGCAACCACGAGATCGACGAGTTGCCCGGTCTCGTAGGCTTCGACGTCGATCAGACCCTTGGCGGTCTCGACGGTGACGATCGGCTCACCGTGCGTGATCCGGTCTCCCGGCTGCTTCAACCACGCGGTCAGCGTCGCGCTGTCCATGTCGGCGCCGAGCGAGGGCAGACGAAACTCGACCCGCATCAGCCGGCCCCCTCGCGACCGACGCTGCGGCGCACTTCGGCGACGATGCGCTCGGGGCTCGGCAGCGCGGCCTCCTCGAGATGTTTCGCGTACGGGATCGGGACCTCGACGGTGCAGACTCGCGCGACCGGCGCGTCGAGGTCGTAGAACGCGTGCTCGACGATCCGCGTGGCGACTTCCGCGGCGAGGCTGCCGCTGCGCCAGCCTTCGTCCACGATGATCGCGCGTCGGGTGCGGCGCACGCTCGCGAGGATCGTCTCCTCGTCGAGGGGTCGCAGCGAGCGCAGATCGATCACTTCGACGTCGATTCCCTCGCCGGCGAGCCGCTCGGCGGCCACGAGACTCTTCGCCAGGCTGCCGCCGTAGGTGATCAGCGTCGCGTCGCGGCCCGGGCGGCGGATCGCCGCGCGCTCGAGGTCGACCGCGGTGAGCCCCGGGGTGAGATCGCCTTCGGCGTTGTAGAGCGCGGCGTGCTCGAACAGCAGTACCGGATCGGGACAGGCGAGCGCGGCCGCGAGCATGAAACGGGCATCGTCGATCGTCGCCGGCACCGCGATCCGCAGCCCCGGAATGTGCGCATACCAGCCTTCGAGGCTGTGCGAGTGCTGTGCAGCGAGTTGCCGGCCGGCGCCGGTGGCCAGCCGGATCACCAGCGGCACGTGGAGCTGACCGCCCGACATGTGCGAGTAGGTGGCGGCGTTGTTCATGATCTGGTCGAGCGCGAGGAGGCTGAAGTTCACCGTCATGATCTCGACGATCGGGCGCAGTCCGCCGAGCGCGGCGCCGATCCCCGCGCCGACGAACGCGGACTCCGACAAGGGCGTGTCGCGGATCCGTTGCGCGCCGAATTCCTCGAGGAGCCCCGCGCTCACCGCATAACTGCCGCCGTAGCGGCCGACGTCCTCGCCCATCAGGAAGACGCGCGGGTCCGCGCGCAGCGCGTCGCGCAGCCCGGCGCGGACCGCGTCGCGATAGCTCAGACGCGCTGGCGCCAGCGGCGTGATTTGCGCGGCATCGACCATGCGCGTTCCCGACGAGTGCGTGGCGTCCGGCCCGTTCATGCGGCGGGCTCGGCGTAGACGAAGCGTTCCAGGTCCGCGATCGGTTCCCAGGGCGCGGCTTCCGCGAACGCGACCGCCGCGTCGACCTCGGCTGCGGCCTCGCGATCGAGCCGTTGATAGTCGTCCTCGGTCATCAGGCCCTTGGTCTTCAAGCGCGTCGTCAGCGTGATCAGCGGTCCCTTCTGCTGCCAGGCCTCGACCTCGGCCTTGTCGCGATACCGCTGCGGGTCGAACATCGAGTGCGCTCGGAACCGATAGGTGCGCAACTCGAGCAGCGCCGGACCCGCGCCGCCGCGAATCGCCGCGGCCGCATCGCCGACCGCGGCCTCGACCGCGAACGCATCCATGCCGTCGACCGCCGCGGCGTCGATCCGGTAGCCGCGCGCCTTCGCCGCGATGTCCGTCTCGGCCTCGGTTCGATCGAGCGCGCTGCCCATCGCATAGAGGTTGTTCTCGCACAGAAACAGCACCGGGAGACGCCACAGCGCCGCGAGGTTCAGCGATTCGTGGAACTCCCCTTCGGCGACCGCGCCATCGCCGAAGAAGCACGCCGTGATCCCGGGTTCCCGCCGCAGCGTTTGCGCGAGTCCGAGACCGACCGCGACCGGCAGTCCCCCGGCGACGATCGCGTTGCCGCCGAAGAAGCGCCTCGCGACGTCGAACAGGTGCATCGAGCCCCCACGTCCCCGGCTGCAGCCGCTCTGCTTGCCGTAGAGCTCCGCCATCACGGCGTTCATCGGTAGGCCGCGCGCGATCGCGTGGCCGTGCTCCCGGTACGTCGACACGATCGCATCGTCAGGGCCGAGCGCGCGCATCGCGCCGACCGCGACGGCTTCCTCGCCGTTGCACAGGTGCAGGAAGCCGCGGATCTTCATCTCGCCGTACAGTTGGTAACAGCGATCCTCGAAGGCGCGGATCCGCAGCATCTCCCGGAGCAGCGCGAGCCCGTGCTCCCGGGTCACGGTGGCCTCGGACGGCGCGTTCATTCCTTGCCCTCGAGCGTCGACAGGTCCCCTTCCGGCAGTCCGAGTTCGCGCGCGCGCAGGAGGCGTCGCATGATCTTGCCGCTGCGGGTCCGGGGCAGGGCGTCGCTGAACGCGATTTCCCGCGGCGCGACGGCGGCCCCGAGCAGCCGGCGCGCGTGACCGAGGATCTGGCTGCGCAGGTCCTCGGTCGCGACGACTCCGCTGCGCAGTTCGACGAACGCCTTCACGGCCTGTCCGGCGATCGGGTCGGGGAGGCCGATCACCGCGACCTGTGCGACGGCCGGGTGGGTCATCAGCGCGCTCTCGAGCTCGAACGGACTGATCAGGTGGCCGGCCGACTTGATCACGTCGTCGGCACGACCGATGAACCAGAAGTAGCCGTTCGCGTCGCGCCGCGCGAGATCGCCGGCGAGATACCACCCGTCGACGAACGCGGCGGCGTACCGCTCGGGGTTCTCGAGGTAACTCGTGAACATCGACGGCCAGGCGGGCCGCAGCGCGATCTCGCCCACCTCGTCGGCCGACTCGATCGGTTCGAGGGTGCCGTCCGCGGCGTGCCGGACGACTCGCGCCTCGATCCCGGGAATCGCCCGTCCCATCGAGCCGGGCAGCACCTCGCAGGCGGCGAAGTTCGCGATCATGATCGACCCGGTCTCGGTCTGCCACCAGGTGTCGTGGAACGGCAATCCGAAGGCGTCGACGCCCCAGGTCACGGCCTCGGCGTTCAAGGGTTCGCCGACGCTCGCCAGGTGGCGAAGGGCTGGGAATTGCCGGGTGCGCGCGAGGGCGGTGCCGGCCTTCATCAGCATCCGGATCGCGGTCGGCGCGGTGTACCAGACCTCGACCCGTTCCTCGGCGAGGATCCGATACCAGCGCTCCGGCTCGAACTCCTCGCGATCCACGATGAGGCTCGCGCCGCACGCGAGCGGACCGATCAGACCGTACGCGATCCCGGTGACCCAGCCGGGATCCGCCGTGCACCAGTAGGTTTCGCCGGGGTGAAGGTCGAGCACGAGCCGGCTGGTGGCATGCTGGGCGATCACCGCGGCGTGCGGCAAGGTCACTCCCTTCGGCTTGCCGGTCGTCCCGCTGGTGAAGTGCAGCAGCGCGACGTCCGCATCACCGGTTGCCACGGTCTCGAACGTCTCGGCGGCCATCCGCAGCAATGCCGCCAGATCGAGCGTGCCGGGCGGCAATTCCCGCGGTGGCGCCTCGCGCACGATCAGCACGTGCCGCAGCTGCGGAAGGAACTCGCGGATGCCGGCGACCTTGCGGCGGTAGAGCGCCTCGGTCGTCACGAGCACGCGCACGTGACCGAGCTGCAGCCGGGTCTTCAAGGGCTCCGGTCCGAAGGCCGAGAACAACGCGCTCAGTACGTTGCCGGCGGCGAGGGTTCCGAGCGCGACCGTGAAGAGCTCGGGTACCCGTCCGAGGAGCGTCGCGACCACGGCACCACGTTCCACCTCGAGACGCCGCAGCACGTTCGCGAACCGCCGTGCGCCGCGCTGCAGGTCGGCATAGGTCAGATCGATGCGGTTCCAGTGCCGGTCGATGAAGCGCGCCGCGCGCTGCGTTCCGCGGCCCTGCGCGATCGGCCGGTCGAGGACCTCGGCGGCGATGTTGAGCACCGGATCGGTGCGCCCGGTGAGTGCGTGGCGCGCGGCCGTCCAGTCGAACGTTCGGCGGGCCTCGTCGTAATCCCTGAGGTAATGACCGATGGCGTCGGGCGCGTCGGCCTTGTGGATCGCTCGCGTGCTCATGATCCCTCTCTCGCCCGCGTCGAGGGGATTGTGAGCCACGGCGCCGAAAACGCGATCCGCGAATCTACCTAGCCGGACGCGCACGCATTGCCAGGGGCGAGCGGATCGGTGAAAATGCCCGTTCGCTGCGACGCGAGGTCCGGCGACACGCCCCCCTCAGGCTAGGTGGCAGAATGGTCATGCAGCGGCCTGCAAAGCCGCGTACGCCGGTTCGATTCCGACCCTAGCCTCCACACCACTCAACCCGTTCGTGGCGTCCTGCCCGGTCGGCGACGCAGCGAAACGAGAGTCGTTCGCAGCATCAGCGCGTTTCCCGGAATTCTCGCAAAATCCCGTTCCGATTGTTTTGCATTCGTAGTACATTGGTCCTCGGAGATCGAGGAGATCCGAGTCCGAATGGAAACGTCGCTGCCCACCGGCCCCTGGCGCCCGTCGCGAATGCGGCGCGCCGATGCACGGCGGCATGCGGAGGGGATAGTGCATTGAACCTGAATGATGCCTTGTTCGACGCGATCTGCGAGGGCGACCGCAAGACGGTCGAGAAGCTCGTCCGGCAGGTGGTCGATGCCGGCGGTGACGTCGGCGCGCTGCTGCGCGACGACATGATTCCCGCGATGAAGGAGGTGGGCGAGCGATTCTCCGCGAACGAGATCTTCGTTCCGGAAATGCTGGTGGCCGCGCGAGCGATGCAGGCGGGCATCAACATCATCGAACCGATCCTCGCGAAGAGCGGGCACGAGCCGGTCGCGAGAGTGTGCATCGGATCGGTCAAGGGGGACCTGCACGACATCGGCAAGAATCTGGTCGTGATGATGCTGAAGGGGGCGGGTTTCGCGGTCGAGGATCTTGGTGTCGACGTGCCGGTCGATCGTTTCGAGCAGGCGGTTCAGCGGGGGGCGCAGGTGGTCTGCCTCAGCGCGCTGCTCACGACGACCAAGGACGCGATGCGACCGGTGGTGAACCACTTCAAGGGTCGCGACGTGAAGGTGGTGATCGGCGGCGCCGTCATCACGCAGGAATACGCCGACGCGATCGGCGCGGACGGCTTCGGGGCCGATGCCCCCGATGCCGTGCGCGCGGTGCGTCGAGTGCTCGGATTGCCGGTCGAGGATGCCCATGCCCATGACGCCGCGTGAGAACTTCCTGCTCGCGATGAGCCATAAGACACCCGAATGGGTGCCGGTGGACATGGGCAAGCACATCGGATCCGTTCACAAGACGGCCTACCCGAAACTTCGCGAATTCCTCGGCAACGTGCCGATGAGGAATGATCAGCTGATCCTCGACCGCATGGCGCAGACCGTCGTTCCGGACGAAGCGCTCCTGCAGCGGTTCCACATCGACTTCCGCTGGGTCAAGCCGCACTGGGTACAGGTCAAGGAGCGGACGGACACCAACGGCTACGTCGACATGTGGGGGGTTCCCTACAAGGGCACGGAGGACGGCGAGCATTTCGCGGTGGATGGCGCGCCGCTCGCGCAGGCCGCGACGATCGCCGACCTCGACGACTTCGCGTGGCCGGATCCGGAGGATCCGGACCAGTTCCAGGGTCTTCGCGAACAGGCGCGCGCGCTGTACGAAGGCACGGGCTACGTGGTGGGCGCCGACGCGATCAAGGCCGGACCGCTGATGACGGCGTTGCAGATGCGCGGCTACGAGCAGTTCTTCGTCGATCTGGTGTCGGATCCGGAGTTCGCCGATGCGCTGCTCGACCGGATCACCGCGCTCCTGAAGCGCATGTGGGAACGCTATCTCGGCGAGGTCGGCGACTACGTGCAACTCGCCTACGTGACGGACGATCTCGGCACGCAGACGTCCTTGCTGATCTCGCCGAAGGTGTTTCGACAGCGGCTCAAGCCGCGAATGAAGGATCTTCACGAGCACATCAAGCGGTGTGCGAACGTCAAGCTGATGATGCACAGCGATGGGGCGGTCGGTCCCTTGCTCGACGACTTCCTGGACATGGGGGTGGACATCCTGAATCCGGTGCAGACGTCGGTCAGGGGCCTCGAGGACACCGCGGCACTGAAAGCGAAGTACGGTGACCGGCTCGCGTATCACGGGGCGATCGACGTCCAGCAATTGATGCCGAACGCGACGGTCGAGGAGGTGCGCTGGGAGGTGGCGAAGCGGATCCACGATCTCGGTCGCGATGGCGGCTACGTGATCGCGCCTTGTCACAACCTCGGCCCGGACATCCCGCCGCAGAACATCGCCACGCTGTTCGACACGATCCACGAATACGGCCGTTATCCCCTGGATCTCGACGCGCCGCTGCGAACGGACGCGTCCTATTTCGCGCGACACGCGCGTGCCTAGCCCGAGCACCCCGGAGCCCACGTTTCGCGCCGAGAGGTCCCTGCATGAAGCCATCGAGTGAACATCGTCCCGATCACGCCCATCGGATGCGCATCGTCGGTCATTCCGACCAGGGGGGATTCGCCGACGGCGTGCAGGTGATGGTCAGCAGGGGACATGCCTTCGTCGGTCACGTGTATTCCGGCGGCTTTTCGATCATCGACGTGCGCGATCCGCGACAGCCGCGGTTCGTCCGGCGGATCACCCAGCCGCCGGGCACCTGGAGCCAGCACCTGCAGACGCACGGCGATCTGCTGCTCGTCGTGAACATGAAGGACATGCTGCGGGATCAGCAGCTGAGCCAGCAGGACTACTACTCCGGATCGATCGGAGACAAGATCGAGATCTCCGGCGGGGAGAACGGGTATTCCGCGGGTATGCGGGTGTTCGACATCGCCGATCCGGCGAATCCGCGCGAGATCGCCTTCATGGCGCTCGACGGGCTCGGCGTGCATCGGATCTGGTATGCCGGCGGCCGCTGGGCCTACCTGTCCGCACTGCCGCCCGGATTCACCGACGACATCCTCGTGATCGTGGATCTTTCGGATCCGACCCGCCCGCGGCCGGTGAGCCGCCTCTGGCTTCCCGGCATGCACGCGGCCGGCGGCGAGGTCCGTTCCTGGGATCCGAAGTATCGCTACGCGCTGCATCACGCGATCGTCAAGGACGACCTGGCGTGCGGCGCGTGGCGGGATGGCGGGGTCACGACGATCGACGTGAGCGATCGGTACCATCCGAAGCTGCTGGCGCACCGGAACTTCTGTCCGCCGTTCGCCGGCGGGACGCACAATGCGCTGCCGCTGCTCGATCGAGGCCTGCTCGTCGTCGTCGAGGAAGCGGTCTTCGACGAGCGTGCCGACGGGATCAAGCACGGCTGGATCTTCAACATCGAGGTCCCGTCGAATCCGGTGAGCATCGCGACCCTGCCGATCCCCGCGGAGCGGGACTACGTCGCCAAGGGTGGGCAATTCGGGCCACACAACCTGCACGAGAACCGGCCCGAGAGCTTCCAGAGCTCCGACTGGGTCTTCGTGACCTACCAGAACGCCGGTATCCGCCTCTACGACATCCGGGATCCCTTCCGACCGGTGGAAGCCGCCTCGCTCGTCCCGCCGGCCCCCGCGAAGATGATCGACTATCGAACCGGGCGGCCGCGGGTCGTCGATACGACGGACGTGTTCGTCGACCGCGAGGGGCTGATCTACTGCACCGATTCGAATGCCGGACTGTACATCCTCGAAACGGACGTGCTCTGACGGGGGATCCGCGATGTCGAGGGTACTGGTCATCGGCAAGATTCATCCGGCGGGACTCGAGATCCTGCACGGACGTCCGGGTCTCACGGTGATCGCGCTCGAGGATCCCGGCGCGCCGGTTCCGCCGGGCGAGATCGCCCGGGCGGACGCGATATTGATTCGATACGGCGTGCTGTCCGAGGAAGCCGTGCGCGCCGCGCCGAATCTGCGCGTCGTGTCCCGACACGGGGTCGGCTGCGACAACCTGCCGGTCGCCGCGCTGTCGGCGCGGGGAATTCCGGTCACGATCGTCGGGCCGGTGAGCGCGGTGTCGGTCGCCGAACAGGTGATCGCGATGATGCTGGCGGCCTCGAAGCGGCTGGGTGCCTACGACGCCGCGGTCAGAGCGGGAAACTGGTCGATCCGGGACAGCATCGGCACGTTCGAAATCCACGGGAAGACCCTGCTGCTCCTGGGATTCGGCCGCATCGGCCGCGAGGTGGCACAGCGCGCGGTGGCGCTCGGGATGCGGGTGCTCGCGCACGATCCCGGCGTCGACGCCGCCGACATGCGGTCAGCCGGCGTCGAGGCCGCCGGGGACTGGCACGCCCGCCTGCCCGAGCTGGACTTCCTGAGCCTGCACGTGCCGCTCGCTCCCTCGACGAGGAATCTCGTCGATGCGGCGGTGCTGGAGCGGCTCAAGCCGACCGCGGTGATCGTCAATGCGGCGCGGGGCGGATTGGTCGACGAAGAGGCCTTGCATCGCGCGCTGACCACGCGACTGGTCGACGGGGCCGCGGCGCTCGATACGTTCGCCGAGGAGCCGCTCGATGCGAATCATCCGTTGTGCCGCTTGCCCAACGTGATCCTCAGTCCGCACAGCGCGGCGCTGACTCGAGAAGCATCGATGCGGATGGGGGTCGTCGCCGCGCAGAACGTGCTCGCCGGTCTCGACGGAACCCTGGATCCGGCGTTGATCTTCAATCGGCGGGCGCTCGAGGCGATTCCCGACCGTGCGGTGTCGAAGGCGTGAACGGAACGATTCCCCGCGAGGTGTACGTCCCGTTCCTGCGACGAACCATCGCGGTCCACTGGCAGTATCACGCCGCCTTGATGGTGTCGGTGTGGTTCCTGTTGGTGCCGGTGGCCCTGATCGCGATCCGCTTCTTCAAGCCGCCACCGACCCGATACGGGATCGACAAGGGGACCGGCCGGTTCGATCGGCGGCTGGTGTGGTGGACCCTCCATTATTCGATCCTGTATGGCGCGATCGGCCTGGCGATCGGCGGCATGGCGGTCGCGGTCTTCGCGAGTGGCGGGATCAGTCACTCCGTGCATGCGCTGCTCGGCTTCGCGACGATCGCGTTCGGGTGTCTGCAGATCCTCTCGGGCTGGTTCCGCGGGACCCATGGCGGGAAGCAGGGCGCGCACTCGGATCCGGACGATCCGGCGACCTGGCACGGCGATCACTACGACATGACGCCGCGGCGCCGCTGGTTCGAGGCCTATCACAAGACCGCAGGGTATTTTGCGGTGGCCCTGGCGGTCGGCGCGGTCGGGTCGGGGCTCATGCAATACTGGATCCCGGGACTCGCCGCGGCGTTCGCGGTGCTGGTGGTCGGATGGTTGCTGGCCGCGGTGTGGCTGGAGGGCCGAGGACGCCGGCAGGACACGTATCGATCGGTCTACGGCAACGATCCCGAGCATCCCTACAATCGCGCGCGTCGCGATCGGTAGTCCGGCGCCGGCGCTCGAGCGCTATCGGGCCGTCCATCCCCCGTCGACTCGCAGGCTGTGCCCCGTCACCAGCGACGCGGCCGGCGACACGAGGTACATGACGGCGCCGACGACGTCCTCGACCTGGCCGAGTCGTCCGAGCGGAATGCTCTCGAGCACCGACTGGCGAAACGCCGGATCCTCGAACATCGGTTGCGTCATCGGCGTTTCGATGAAGGTCGGTGCGACGGAATTCACGCGAATCCGGCGCGGCGCGAGCTCGACCGCCATGGCTTTGGTGAGTCCCTCGACCGCGTGCTTCGTCAGACAGTACACGGTGCGGCCGGCCGCGCCGACGTGTCCCATCTGCGAGGACATGTGGACGATGCAGCCGCCGCGATCGTTGCGCAGGAACACCCGGACCGCCGCCTGCGAGGTCCGATAGACGGAGCGCACGTTGAGCTGCAGCATCCGGTCCAGGGTGGCCGTGTCGACGTCCTGGATCGGCAGCGGGCGGTTCATGCCGGCATTGTTGAGCAGGATGTCGAGGCGTTCGAGCGCCTCGACGCGCGCGAAGAACCCGTCGGCCGTCACGTCCTCGCGCCACCCCCGGATCCGTCCCTCACCCTCGGACTCCAGCTGGTCGAGCTCGGTCGACGTCCGGGCGACGGCGATCACGTCGCTTCCGGCCCGCGCGAGCGCGAGCGCGCAGGCGCGGCCGATGCCGCGACCCGCGCCAGTCACCAGGCTGACCCGCCCATCCAGCGTCGTCGACCCGGCGGGTCGATCGCGGTTCGGGACCGCGTCGGGGGGCATGGCCTCGCCTCAACCGGAGGCGCGAAGATCGGAGACGACCTGCGCCGCCGCCGGATGATCGCCACCCCGGACGACGTAGAGGCGCGCCTCCGATGCCGACTCGTTCCGCAACACCCGCACCAGTCCCTTCGGAGCCGAGAACGTATCACCGACGTCGAGCGTGAGCGACCCGTCCGCCCATTCGACCGTCAGTCGGCCCTGCTGCACGAAGAGAACCTCCTCCTCGCGGCGAGCATGCGCAGGGGACTTCGCGCCGGGCCGAACCGCGAGCGCGCGCACCTGAAACCCGTGCGCCCACGCGAGCGGCGCGGCGGGGCTGCGCTCGGCGTCATTCGCGACGCCGACGATCGGACATTCCGCGAATCCCTCGACATCGGACAAGCCCCCGGCGGGGCGGAACTCGCTGGCGCGAACCGTACACCGCGCGATCGCCGCGGAATCGTAGCGGTCGAAGGCCGCGAGTTCGGCGGCCGTCGGCGGGCGCATCGGCACGGCGCCGGCGGGGACCGATTGACGGGTCGTGTCGATGAGCCGCCCGTCCTGCAACAGGACCAGTCCGTAGCGCGTGGCCGCCTCGAACACGTACGGGGCCCAGGTGACGCGACCCGGATCGTCGCCACCGAGTACCGCGAACAGGAATCCGACGTCATCGCCGATGTTCTCGAATCCACGGAATGCGTGGGTCGGAATGGAGATCACGTCGCCGGGTCCGAGGTCCACGTGTCCGTCGGTGCCGTCGACGCCGGTCTTGAATCGCCAGATGCCGCTGTGCACGACGAACACTTCCGCCGTTTCGTGGCTGTGCTGCGAATTCACGCAGCGGGGTGGCTGACGTGCGCCACCGATGTTGAACCCGTGGGGGATCGTGATGTGCACGAACTGATCCGGATTCTCCGCGACCCCGGGACCGATGATCGTGAAGTTTTCCTTGCGGTCGCTCCCCGGGGTGCGCGTGTCGACGAACGCGGTCGTGCAAGGGCGCAGCTCCCCGTAGCGAACCCGTCGCGCCTCCATTTGTGCGCGGCTCAGTGAAATGCTCATGATCGACTGTTCTCCCGACTCGTCTGTGCGCGTTGACTCAGGCGCCGTTGAAGGAATTCGCCAGGTCGCGTGCGCCGTTCAAGACCCACTGTTGATCCGATCCCAGCAGAAAGAAGGAAACACCGTCGGCCCGCCAGCGCAGCGCCTCCGCGGTCGTCGGCGTGAACATGCCGACGCAGCGACCGTGCCGCTGGGCGGCGGTGCAGATTCGTCGCACCGCGTCGAGGACGCGCGGATCGTCCGGTGAACTGGCGCCGATCGATACCGTCAGGTCCATGCGACCGACGAACAGCGCATCGACTCCGTCGACGGCTGCGATCTCCTCGATTCGCTCCACCGCCGGCTCGTCCTCGATCTGCAGGATCACGGCGACCGATTCGTTGGCGGTGGCGACGACCTGCGGCATCGTGCGAGTCGAGTATCCGGCCGCGCGGGTCGATCCGGAGTAACCGCGTCCGTTCTTGCCGTAGCGACTCGCACGAACGATCTCGCGGGCGGCGTCCGCGGACGCGACGTGCGGGACCAGCACGCCGGTCGCGCCGAGGTCGAGCGCGTTGAGGATGTGGGACGCCTCGGGACTCGGCACGCGCACGAGGCTCGGCAGGTCGGCGCCGCGGGCCGAGAGCACGCAGACGTCGATCGCGGCGCGGTCGAAGGGCGCATGTTCGGCGTCGATGCAGACGCAGTCCAGGCCGGCCATCCCCAGCAACTCGGTGACCGTGGCGTGCGGCGTCTTTTGAAAGGTTCCGACGATCCGCTCCCTCGCGGCGAGGCGACGTCGGAACGTGCCGAGGCGGGTCGAGGTATTCGTCATCGTTCAACTCTCCGGTTGCGGGCGACTCAGGAGCCGCCGGATTTCGTCGGTGACCGCCGCCGGTCGCTCGAGTGGACTGAGGTGACCGGATCGCGCCAGCACGACGAGATCGGCGTCGGGGATCGCCGCGGCCATCGCGACATGGAGCGACACCGGACAGAGGCGATCCTCGGCGCCGCAGAGCACCAGCGTCGGACACGCGATCGCGGGCAGCAGGTGTTCCCGGCTCCCACGTCGTTCCAGCGCGATCGATTGCCGAACGAACACCTCGGGGCCGAGGTCGAGCGCCATCCGCACGACCGCTTCGATCAATCCGGGGTCGGTTCGGTTGGCGTGCGCAAGATAGTTCGGTGCCAGGGTGTCGCGGACCAGGGACTCGGCGTCGCCGCGGGCCACGGCCTCGAGCGCGGCGACGCGCGCGTGGGCCCGTTCCGGCGCCTCCGGGCGCGGGGTCGTGTCGAACAGACCGAGATGGGTGACGCGCTCCGGCGCGCGTCGCTGGATCTCCAGCGCGACGATGCCGCCCATCGACAGTCCGACCAGCGCGAATCGCGGCGGAGCGTCCGCCAGCACGTCCGCGGCCATCGCGTCGATCGAGTCCGAGCGGGAGACGTCCGCGAGCTGAACGTCGCACTCGGTGGACAGCGCCTGGCGTTGTGCCGCGAACAGTCGCCCGTCGAGCCAGGTACCCGGAATCAGCAACAGGGGCGACTGCGGAGGATACGAGCCGCCCACGGGTCACCGACCGGGCGCACCCGCGGGGCCGCCGCCGTAGCGTCGCACCCGGATGTCGGCCTGCTCCTTGTGCCCCATGAAGCCTTCGAGCGCGCAGAGCCGCGAGCAGTACTCGCCGATCATCGCCGAGGCGGCCGGCGTCGTCACCCGCTGATAGGTACAGGTCTTCAGGAACTTGCCGACCCAGAGGCCGCCGGTGTAGCGGGCCGCCTTCTTCGTGGGCAGCGTGTGATTCGTGCCAATCACCTTGTCGCCGTAGGCGACGTTGGTCATCGGCCCGAGGAACAGGGCGCCGTAATTGGTCATGCGGTTCAGGAAGTAGTCCGGATCGCGCGTCATCACCTGCACGTGCTCCGACGCGATCTCGTCCGCGACCCGGACCATCTCCTCGTCGTCGTCACAGACGATGACCTGTCCGTAGTCCTTCCACGCCGCGCCGGCGATCGACGCGGTCGGCAGCCGCTGCAGCTGGCGCTCGACCTCCACGAGGGTCGCTTGCGCGAGCGTCGCCGAGGTCGTCAGCAGCACCGCCGGGGAGGTGGGGCCGTGCTCGGCCTGGCCCAGGAGGTCGACCGCGCAGATCTCGGCATCGACGCTGTCATCGGCGATCACCAGGGTCTCGGTGGGGCCGGCGAACAGGTCGATCCCGACCCGCCCGAACAATTGACGCTTGGCCTCCGCGACGTAGGCATTGCCGGGACCGACGAGCATGTCCACCGCGCCGATCGTCTCGGTGCCGAGGGCCATCGCACCGATCGCCTGGACGCCGCCGAGCACGTAGATCTCGTCCGTCCCGGCGAGATCCATCGCGACCACGATGGCGGGCGCCGGACGGCCTTCGAATGGCGGCGCGGCCGCGATCACCCGCGGTACGCCCGCGACCTTCGCGGTGAGCACGCTCATGTGGGCGCTCGCGAGCAGCGGATACTTCCCACCCGGGACGTAGCATCCGACCGAGGCGATCGGGACGTTCTTATGACCGAGGATCACCCCGGGCAGGGTTTCGACCTCGACGTCGCGCAACGCCTCCCGCTGGATGCGGGCGAAGTTGCGAACCTGTTCCTGTGCGAAGCGGATGTCGGCGATCGCCCGGTCCGGCAGCTCCCGGTAACAGGCCTCGATCTGATCCCGGGTGAGGCGGAATGCCGGGGGGTTCCAGCGATCGAAGCGCTCGGAGTACTCGCGGACCGCGGCATCCGCGCGACGGCCGATATCGGCGAGCATCGTCTCGACCAGCGTACGAACCTTGGCGTCTTCGGTGGCGACCGTGTCGGCCGATGCGCCGCGTTTGAGGTAGCGAATCACGGGTAACTCCTCGCCGGGCCAGAATGGTCGGCACGGAGAGGGTAAGTAAAAATGACTTCGAATGCAACCCGGATCCCGGCGCCGCGGGAGACCGGCCATCGCCCCGCCGGGGAGGCGGTCAGGCGAGTCGGGCCGAGCGGCCTTCGATGAATTCGCCCGCGAGAATGCGCTTTTCCGGGGGCATTCCGGGATTGGCGATCCGGTCCATCATCAGCGTGAGCGTCGCCTCCGCCATCCGGCCGACCGGCTGGCGGATCGTCGTGACCCGGTGGCTCTCCCAGGTGGAGGGTCCGACCCCATCGAAGCCGACGACGGACAGGTCTTCGGGTACGCGCAGCTTCAGGTCGTAGCGTGCCGCATCGATGCAGCCGATCGCCATCACGTCGTTCGCGCAGACCGCAACCTGCGGCAGGCGTTGCGCGAGACGCGCGAGTTCGTGCAGACCCGCGCGGCCGGATTCGTAGTCGAACCCCCCGCGCACGACGGGGACGTGACGCACGCCGTGGTCGTTCAGTCGATCGATCGTCGCGTGCACGCGTTCCTCGCCGACCACCGAGTCTTTGGGGCCCGCGATGATCCCGAAGCGACGATGGCCGGCGGCGTAGAGCCGCGACACGAGGATTCGCGCGCCGTCTTCCTGATCGCAGCAGACCGCGTTCACCGGGATGTCCCGCAAATACCGGTTGAAGAACACGACCGGGATGTTGCGGCGGGCGAAGGCATCGAGCTGCTGTCGGCTCAGGCGGACCGCAGCGATGACCCCGTCGACCTGATACTGCATCACCTGATCGATGGTTCGATCGACGTCGCTCTCCTGCGGTAGCGCGAACAGCAGGATGCGTTCGCCGTGCGCGGTCGCACAATTCGAGAGTTCGGACAGCACTTCGGGGTAGTAGAGGCTCGTCAGATTGGAGATCAGCACCGCGATCAGGTTCGAGCGCCGGGTGATCAGACTCCGGGCGATCGCGTTCGGCGTGTATCCCATCTCCTCGGCGATCCGCAGCACGCGCTCGCGCATCTTGGCACTCGCGCTGCCCCCGGGCTTGAAGCATCGGGACACGGCGGACTGGGAAACGCCGGCGCGACGCGCGACGTCGTGCGACGTGACGTGGCGGCGGCCCGGCGGCTCGGGTCGGCGCGACGGCGTGGCGGGCGGGACGGTTTCACGGATCGTCTTGCGGCGTGGCATGGCGGATCTCTACGGGCTACTGCATCGCACCCAAGTAGCTTACCCGCGCGTCCGGTAGGGCGATAGGTGCGTCCCCGGCGGGACACTGGGCTTCGGGTTTCGGCTGTGCGATGATCATTCGGATGCATTCGAATTCAACGCTAGCGACCGCGACCTTGGGCGATCTGGTGTCGCGGATCGCGCGCGGCGAGCTCACCGCGGAGGGACTGCTGACGGCGTGTCTCGAGCGGATCGCGGCGAACGACACCGCCGGTGCCGGACTGCACGCGTTCGTCACCCTGAATCCGGACGCCGGCGCCGCGGCGATCCAGCTCGACGCGGAACGGCGGAAGGGTCGATCGCGGGGTCCGCTGCACGGCATCCCCCTGGTGGTGAAGGACAACATCGACGTGGGCGGATTGCCGACGAGCTCCGGGAACCCGGCGCTCCTGCGCGCGGTCGCCACGCGGGACGCGGCGGTCGTCGCGCGCTTGCGGGCCGCCGGTGCGATCATCGTCGGGAAGACCAATCTGTCGGAATTCTCGTTCGAAATCCGCTCGCGAAGCTCGGTGCGAGGCGATGTGCGCAACCCGTTCGATCCGCGCGTGACCGCGGGGGGATCGAGCGGCGGAACCGCGGCGGCCGTCGCGGCAGGGTTCGCGGTCGCAGGGCTCGGGACCGACACCGGTGGATCGATCCGGGTGCCGGCGGCGTACACCGGGCTGGTCGGGATCCGCCCGACGCACGGATCCGTCGACACCACCGGCGTCGCGCCGCTCGCCCCGTCGACCGACACGGTCGGCCCCATCGCACGCTGCGTCGAGGACGCGGCACTGCTGCTGCGAACGATCGCCCGCACGCCGGGCGCAGTGGGTGAGGCACCGGCGGGCCGCGAGGCATCGGCGGTGCTGAAGGGCACGCGGATCGGCGTGCTCCGGCAGGCGTTCGGGACCGATTCGGCGATCACCGCGGCGATGGACCGCACACTGGATCGGCTGCGTCGCGAGGGCGTTCGCCTGGACGACCCGATCGAGCTCCCGGCGGCGGTGGTTCCGGTGAATCGCGCGTCGCACGTGGTGGACTGGGAGTTCCGGCCCGCGTTCGACCGGTATCTGCGGGAGAATTTCCGCGCGGGCAGCGTTCCGACGTCGCTCGCGGAGATCGTCGAGCGGGACGAGTTCCTGCCGGAGTATCGCGAGGTCTTGCGCCGCCGCGTCGCGATCGAATCGCTCGACGATCCGGTGTATCGGGAGATCCTCGCGTTCCACCAGGCACTCGCCCGGCAGCTCGACGCGATGGTCGGTGAACGGGGCGTCGAAGCGATCGTGTATCCGACGTCGATGGTGCTGCCGAGCTCATTCGACAATCCCGCCGGCGGCTGGGCTCCCGAGCTCGCGGCCTGCAGCGGCCGGCCCGCGATCACGATCCCGATCGGCGTCTGCGCCGAGGGGCTCCCGATCGGACTCGAACTCCTCGGGGCGCGCCACGGCGAACGGCGCCTCCTGTCCCTGGCGCGCGCGGTGGAGTCGATCAGCGACGCCCGGCCGATCGCGCCGCTCGCGCGAGCGCAGGGATCGCGCCAGCCGCTGCGCTAGCTTTCCCCGGCGGCGGCACGGTTCGGCGCCAGGCCCGGCTCGGCGCCGGCGCGCCGTCCCAGGGTTTCGGGCTGCAGGATCCAGATGATCGCCGCGACCCCGAAGCTCGCACTGCCGACGAGCATCGCGGTCTCCAGGCCGAAATGCCCCGCGATCGTCGCGGTCACCAGCGGCGCGAAGAAGCTGAGCACCCGGCCCCAGTTGAAGATCGATGCCGCGGTTGACCGAAGATGCGGCGGATACAGCTCCGCAAGCCAGGGCCCCCAGATCACGCTCGAGCACAGACAGGCGCCGTACACGAAGCCGATTCCGCGCAGGAGGTCGAGCCGGGTCGGTACGAGCAGGAAGATCACGATCGCGAGCGAGGCGAGCAGGAACCCGATCGCGTTGAATCGACGGCCGTAACGGTCGGCGGCCAGACCCCAGATGAAGCCCCCGATGATGTTGCCGGCGAACTGCCAGGCGACGAGCCGGCCACTGACGACGTTGGACAGGTGGCGGACGCTGGTCAGGTAGATCGTGAGCCAGCCGCTGTAGGCCTCGTAGCCGAAGAAGTTCAGCCCGGCCATGGTCGCGAGGAGCAAGGTCTGGCGGCGCAGCTTCGGGTGGAACAGTTCGCTGATCGGCAGACGTCGTTCACGGTGACCGGCGGCCGTGTGGTTCAGCTGTTCGGGGAGCAACCAATGCAGCACCGGAGCGAGCAGCAAGGGCGGTAGCCCACCGAGCCAGAGCAACAGGCGCCAGTCGTGCTTGACCGTGAGACCGATCGCGAGTCCGAGCATCACGATCGAGAAGCTGAAGGATGCGTTCAGCGTGCCCGCGAGGCGGCCGCGCACCCGGGAGTGAAACAGCGTGACGTAGATTCCGACGGCGACCGGAAAGCTGGCGCCGAGGAAGAATCCGAGCAGCAGGCGTTGCGCGATCAGTTCCGGATAGGAATGGACGATCGTGCCGAGCAGGAGCATCGTGCTGTAGCCGGAGACCAGCGTGACGAGCACGTTGCGCCGGCCGAGTCGATCGGCGAGCTGACCCAGGACGATCGCGCCGATCAGCGCGCCCGCGCCCTGGGCGGAGTACAGGGATCCGGCCTGCAGCAGCGTGAGCCCGTAGGCGTTTCGCAGGAACGGTCGAAGCACGTCGACCGTGTTCCAGGCCCATCCGTAGAGAAACTCGTTGCATAGCAGGAGCGCGAAGATGCCGATGCGTCGCGCGGTCGGCAGGTCGATGACCGCGTCGGCGGCGTCCGGTGCCTCGCTGGCTTCGCCCGGTGTGGATTCCACGGCCATGCGTCTATCCCGGTTGAAAGCGATAAAAGGAAAGGACCCGGGGTCGCGAGACCCCGGGTCCGATCGATGGTGAGCCGCGGGCGATGACGGACCAGTCACTGGTCACGGCGTCGACTCGCGGTGGGCTCAATACTTGAGCCCGACGCGCACTCCGTACGTTGCCGGCGGGCCGTACGAGATCTGAATGCGCTGGTCGCGGCCGACGACACCGCTGTAGATCACCGGTACGTTGCCGACGTTGTTTCCGTACGCCTCGACGTAGTACTTGCCGCTCGCCGCGGTCCAGCGCAGGCTCAGGTCGACGAGATTATAGGCCTTCTGCGCGTCGAGGGCCGTATTGAAGTCCGTCGTGTAGTACTTCGTCGAGTACAGCCAGCTCACGTACGGCGCCACGACACTCCCGTCCGCCAGGTGGAAGTCGTAGTAGACCTGGACGGTCGTCTTCAACTTCGGCGAGTTCGGGATCGTCTTTCCGGCAAGGTTCACCGACACCGGATCCTGGCCGTTCGACAAGCCGTAGAAGTTGTTCCCGCTGATGTAGTGGGTGTACTTCGCGTTGAGGTAGGCCGCGGTCGCGTCGACGTGCAGGTACTTCGTCGGCAGCGTCGCCACCGACAGTTCCGCGCCACGTCCGTACGCCTTGCCGGCGCTGCCGAAGTAGGACACTTGCGGCGTGTAGACGTTGATCTGCAGATCGCTGTACTGGTTGTCGAAGACGCTGAGGTCCGTCTGCACGCGGCCGTCGAGGAAGCGGTTCTTGGCGCCGATTTCGTACGCGGTCACCGTCTGCGGCGCGTAAGAGCTCGGAATCGCCGGGTTGCCGCCCGTGTCGTTGAACCCGCCCGACTCGAAGCCGGTCGACACGGTCGCGTAGTACATGCTGTCGGTCGTCGGTGTGACCTGCACGCCCGCGCGCCAGGTCACCTTCTGGAAGCTCGGAGAGCCGGACGTCTGACTGTACGGCGCACCGAACACGTAGCTTCCCGGCAAGCCGTTCGCATAGTCCGCGAACGCGAAGGTCTTCGATTCCTGCGAATCGCGGACGCCGGCGATGAGCCGCACCAGGTGCGGAACCACGAAGTACGTTCCCTGGGCGTAACCCGCATAAGCGACCGTGTTGAGGTCGGTGGTCTCCTTGAACCCGGGAACGTTCGACCCGGGCGCATTGATCATCTGCTGATAGGTCTCGTGCACCGTGTCGTTCAGGTAGTAGCCGCCGACGATCCACTCGAGCGGATCCGTTTCCTTCGACAGGACCTGGACTTCCTGGCTGAACGCCTGGTCGCGGTCGTCCGGCTGCTGCACGCCCGATCCGAAGCCCTCCGCAGGCGCCGTGAAGGTCACGCTCGACTGGTCGTTGTCCGCACTGCGATGCGCGCGGAAACTCGTATAGCCGGTGATCGACTTCAGGGTCACGGGACCGGCGTCGTAGCGGATCGAACTCGACGCGAAATTCTCGAGGATGTGCTCGAACGGCTGGTAGTTCCAGTTGTTCTGCCACGGGCCGCCCGTGACCGGAACGCCGATGTCCACGCCGTTGACGATGTCCGAGCCGTTGTGCACCGACGGGTTCACGGCGTAGGGGACGCCATTGACCGACTGGTAGCCGGTCGCCGGGTTGATCAGGGTGCCGGCGATCTTGTAGCCGTAGGATCCGGCGCCAGCGTCGTTTCTGACCCATTCGCCACCGTGCAACAGCACCTCGAGCTTGTCGTTCGGGGTCCATTTCACGTTGATGCGGGCCGCGTCCTCGTTGTTGTCGTCCATCGAGACGCCCGGCGCCGAGATCGAGTGGACGTAACCGCTGTGGTAGTCATGGATTCCAGCGATGCGCACCTGCAGCTGATCGTTGATCGGCAGGTTTACGTATCCCTCGACCTTGTTGTGGTTGAAATTGCCCACTTCGAGATTCAGGGCAGCGCTGAAGCGGTCGGTCGGCTCGTTGGTGACGACGCTGATGTTGCCGCCGAAGGTATTGCGGCCGTAGAGCGTTCCCTGCGGTCCGCGCTGAATCTCGACCCGCTGGATGTCGAACAGCGGAATGCTCTGCTGCTGCGTGCGGCTCTGATAGATCCCGTCGATATAGAAGCCGATGATCGGGTCGTTCTGGGCGCTGACCAGACTGGTCCGGGCGCCGCGGATCGCGGGGAAGGAGTCCGAGCCTTGCTGACCCCAGGTCAGTCCCGGCGTGAGCAACTGCAGGCGGCTGATGTCGGTGATGTCCGACCGGGACAGCGCGGCGTTGCTCACCGCGCTGATCGAGATCGGCACGTCCTGCAGCAATTCGCGGCGATGCTGTGCCGTCACGACGACCTCGCTCAAGGTCACGCCGTTCGAATCCGACGCAGCGCTCGCGGACGTCGTCGCCGTGGCCGCAGCCGCCGATCCCAGACTGAGGCAGGCCGCGATCGCGGCGCCGAGGAGCGTGCGGCCGAACGGCCCGCACGGCGCTGCGCCGCTGCCGGCGGCCGCGAATTCTGGCGATTTCTGCATATGATGGATCCCCTTGAGATTGAGTTGTGACCGAGTCAGCGCGACGTGACCAGGTCGCCAGCGGTAGATTACGTATTCATCATGAATGCATTCGGATGCAAAAAGCAATAGGCCTGCCCAAAAAAAGCGTGGCGCTCCTGCAACGCACCGCGGATCCAGCGCCGGGATGATCGAGGGCGAACGCACCGATTGGGCTGCGGCCGGGAGTCGGCACGGTGGCGCGCCGGCCGCGCGTCGATCCGAGACCGAGTCGCGATGATGCATCGCATCGCGGATTTCTCAGGGTTTCCCCGCAGCCCGTGCACGCCGGACGGTGGGATCGCACCGCGCGCCGGCGCGGCGGAAGCCACCGGAGGGATGGCGCCGGGAACCCCGGGCACGCCAGCCGATCGCGCGCCGGCGATGTCGCGTTTGACCCTGCATCGGGGTCGGCGGCGACCGCGCCACCGCGCGACGCATCGGTGATCCCGATCCCCGTTCTGGGTGCGCGCGCGCGATGTATTGCATTCGGATGCAAATTGTGGTCTCGTGGCGTCTGAATCGATCGGCCGGGCAGTCCGCCCCGCGGCCGCATCCGTCGAAACGCCTGGAAGGAGAACCGTGATGTCGACTGGAAAAGGACACAGCCCCGCGGGGTTCGAGGGTCGTGCGAGCTACGTGAAGGCGCCGGAACGAGATTCGGTCGCGGACACGAGCAGCATCGGCGAGTTGGTCACCGAGATCCTGCAGGCCGTGCGAACGCGGGGCGACGCCGCGATCCGCGAATACTCACAGCGGTTCGACAAGATCGATCCGGAACGGTTGGAGGTCTCGTCCGCGGAGCGACGTGCGGCCGTGGACGGCCTGGCGGCACAGACCCGCGAGGACACCGAGTTCGCGATCGAGAACGTGCGGCGATTCGCGCGCGCGCAACTGGAGACGATCCAACCGCTGCAGATGGAGTCGCTGCCCGGCCTGCACCTCGGACACCGCGTGATTCCGATCGAGCGGGTCGGTGCGTACGTCCCGGGCGGCCGATTCCCGCTGCTGTCGGCCCCGATCATGACGATCGTGCCGGGCAAGGTCGCGGGTTGCGACGAGGTGGTCGCGTGTCTCCCGCCGGGCGCGCACCCGGCGATGATCGCCGGGTGTCATCTGTCGGGCGCCGACCGCATCTTCCGGGTCGGTGGTGCGCAGGCGATCGCCGCGATGGCGTATGGGACCCAGAGCGTTCCCCGGGTGAACAAGATCGTCGGGCCGGGCAATGCGTTCGTGAACGAAGCGAAGCGCCAGGTCTTCGGGCCGGTCGGCATCGATCAGCTGGCGGGGCCGTCGGAGATCTTCATCGCCGCGGATTCGAGCGGTGACCCGGAACTCATCGCCGCGGACCTGCTCGGACAGGCGGAGCACGACGTGCGAACGCGCGTCGGACTGATCACGACCGACCGCGCGGTGGCGGAGGCGACCGCCGCGCAAGTCGAGCGGCAGCTGCAGGATCTGGCCACGGCCGCGGTTGCGCGCGAGAGCTGGCGTGACTATGGCGAGATCGTGGTTTGCGCCGATACGGAGGCGATGATCGACTACTGCGACGACGTCGCGGCCGAGCACCTGCAGGTGCACACGGTGGATCCGCTGGAGTTCTCCAAACGTCTGCGAAATTTCGGATCCCTCTTCATCGGCACGAACGCGAGCGTGGTGTATTCCGACAAGTGCGTCGGTACGAATCACACCTTGCCGACCCTCGGTGCCGCGAAGTACACCGGCGGCCTCTGGGTGGGTTCGTACGTCAAGGTCGCGACCTATCAATGGCTCGAGGATGCGGCGGTCAAGGCGGTCGCTCCGCCGGCGATTCGCCAGAGCGGCAGCGAGGGGCTCGATGGGCACCGCAAGGCGGCGGCGATCCGCTTCGATCGCCTGACGAATCCGCGCTGACGCGGCGAGTCGGTGGGTAGAGGCCTAGGCGCGGCCGGGCAGGGGGCGCGACGCGAAGTCCGGCGGGGACGGTTCGTCCGCGCCGAGCACGACGAACACGCGCGTCGGGCGCGACGTCGTGTTGCGCAGCGCATGCTCGAGTCCCGGCGGCATCGACAGCACGTCGCCGGCCCCGAGCAGGCTCGCCTCGGCGGAGGATCGCACCTCGAGCGTGCCGTCCTGAAGCAGATAGGCGAACGGCTCGGCGCGGCGATGGGCCGGCACGTACGCGCCCGATTCCAGGGTCAGGAGGCGCAGGCTGAATCCGTGCCGTCCTGCGATTCCGGCCCGGTCGCTCGCCGATCCGGCGGTGGTGACGTCGGGACCGATCACGAACGCTTCAGCGACGCCGGTTGCGTCGAATGCCGAACGGATGTCCGCCTGCATCGCCCCGGCCGGACACACCCATCGCGCGGCCTGCGGCGCCGCCCTCGAGGAGCCCGTCGGCGGCTCCTCCGCTCGCAAGGTACGGAGGACCGGAATGCCACCGGAGTCGTCGATCCATTGGCCACTGCGGATCGCGAGGAGGTCGCCTTGCGGCGATACGGCGCATCCCGCGATCGCGAGATCGTCGTCGGCGTGCTCGTCCGAGCCGCGCACCACGAACAGGAAGCCGTCGACTTCGTCGAGCCGTTCCACGCGCCGGATCGCGCCGGCGGGTACCGACATCACGTCGCCGATCCCGAGCTCCACGCTCCCGTCCCGACCGTCGTCGCCGACGGACACGCGCCAGCGACCTGCGTGAGCGATCAGGAGTTCCGCGGTACGGCAACGATACTCGGCGCCCGGGCCGGCGCCTCGTCGGCGACGCCCCATCACCGTGAAGCCCCCCGCCGCGGCGGGTCGGTGCACCGACCGCGTCGGCGTCCAGCGCGGTTCGACGATGGTAAACTCGGCATCGAGATCCACCACGCCTCGCGAATTCCCGGTGCATTGCGGATGGATCGGCACGAGGTCGGCAAAGCGCACGGTCCCTTCATTCAATGGGAATTCGCTGGATTCCGCCATCGATCGAGTCCTCTCCGGCGGAAGGCCGGAATTGCGTTGCATCCGAAGTCGCAGACGCTAAGCCATTTGCCGGATCCCGGCAAGCGCTGCACACGGAGCCCCCGGTCGGTTCGACGCGGCGGCGCCCGCGTCGCGCCGAACGACCCCGGAGATTGATTCCATCGAAGACCTGGTTTGCATGAACCCAACCCCGAACGCTCGAGGAGCACCCATGACCGAAGAATCGAATCCCAACAAAGCCGCGAAAACCCCTGCGCGTGCCGACACGAGTGCGCCGCGCTCGGTGCTGCAGGTCGAGCGGCGCGATTTCACCGACCTCGTGCCGACCCAGCGCGAACGCGTCCAGAGCATGCGCGGGTTCGATCCGTGTTACACGGACATCGTCGACTACATCATCCGCTGCACGCACCGGATCTGGGACGAGCGGGACGTCGGCCTGATCTACACGCACTACACGCACAACTGCGTCGCGTACAGTTCCATGGGAACGGTCTACAACCGCGAGGACGTCGTCCGGGAAACGATCCAGCGGATCGTGGAATTGCCGGACCGGCGCGGAATGGCGACGCAGGTGATCTGGCGCGGCGATGACGTGAACGGCTTCTACACCTCGCACCTCGTGACCGGAACCGGCCGGCATACGGAGTACGGGATGTTCGGCAAGCCGACCGGGCGCACGTTCGTCGCGCGCACGATCGCCGACTGCATGATTCACGAGAACAAGATCTACCGGGAATGGCTCGTGCGCGACAACATGGCACTGATCGTGCAGCTCGGTCTCGATCCGCACGCCGTGGCGACCGACATGGCCCGCAAGCAATTCGAGAAGGGCAACACCGTCGTCGAGATCGGCGAGAACCGTCGGATGATCGGCCAGTACCCGCCGGCGGACAAGGCGGACACCTCGATCGCGCACAACGACACCGAAGTCCAGATGCTCGAATGGCTGCACCACATCTACAACAAGCGGATGTTCGGCAAGATCGAGTCGATCTACGCGCCGAACGTCCAGTGGCACGGTCCGCTGATGCGCGAACTGTTCGGTGTCGCCGCCGTCCTGCAGCAGACGATGCGACTGGTCGCGATGATCCCGGATGGGTATCTGGTGCCACAGCACATCTGCTCGAACCGCTGCGAGGAGGGCGGCGAGAAGATCGCGGTGCGCTGGGTGATGGACGGTCACCACCTGGGTTACGGGAGTCTCGGTGCGCCGACCGGGCACCGCCTGTTCGTGATGGGCATGAGCCACTTCCACGTGATCGACGGCAAGATCGTCGACGAATGGGTGGTCTATGACGATCTATCGCTGCTCGTTCAGTTGAAACTCGCCGAGATGGCCATCGCCGCCTGAGTCGCGGACCCGCGACCACTGCCGCGGTGCCCCGGGGCTCGAACGCCCGCGGGGCACCGCGCGCTCGCGGGTCCGCGTCGTCGGCAACCCTCGAGTGCATCCGAACGCGCACCCGCTCCGTATAGAGCCACGGAGGTCACCGCGGGTGACGACGATCGGTGTGGACGCTCATGGATGCTCTGCTCACGTTCATCGGCTACGAGGCGGTCTGGTTATCGGCCGTGATCGGCGCGGGTCGCGGCCTCGCGTGGCCGGGGCTCGGCGCCGCGGCGGTGTTCGTCGCGTGGCGCATGGCCGTGTCGCGCTCGCGGGGCCTGGCGCTCGGGCTGCTCGTGCTCTCGCTCGTGATCGGCGGGGCGCTGTCCTACTGGGCCGCCGCACGCGGCTGGCACGCGGTGCAGTTTCCGTCGGACCCCCGAGCGTCGCTCGCGGCGCTCGCGATCGGGTGGGCCGCGGCACTGCCACTGCTGAGCGTCGCGGCCCGGCGGATCGCCGGAGG
Organism: Gammaproteobacteria bacterium; assembly: GCA_028870355.1. Classification (GTDB taxonomy): domain Bacteria; phylum Pseudomonadota; class Gammaproteobacteria; order Steroidobacterales; family Steroidobacteraceae; genus Bog-1198. The sequence continues at coordinate 25,537 of JAGWPU010000122.1, forward strand.
CCGATCGTGAAGCGGTTCGGCCTCGCGGCGACGCTGGTCGCGGCCCTGGGGATGACGGCCTGCCGGACGCGCGCGAGCGAGCCGCCGATCCGACCGGTCTCCCACGTGAACCTGCCGCGCTACATGGGACGCTGGTACGTGATCGCGGCGATCCCGACCCGGCTCGAGCGCGACGATTACGATCCGGTGGAGCATTACTGGCTAGAGCCCGATGGATCGATCTGCACGGTGTTCCGGTTCCGCGACGGCGGATTCGCCTCGCGGCTGCGGACCGTGCACTCGACCGCGACCGTGGTCGCGGCGAGCGGCGGCGGGGAATGGCAGGTGCACCTGTTCGCGCTGCTGCGGCTGCAGTACCTCGTCGGGTGGCTCGCGCCGGACGACAGCCGCGTGATCGTCGCGCGCGATGCACGGGATTACGTCTGGTTGATGGCGCGATCGCCGCAGGTGTCGCCGCGCGCGTACGCGGCGATGGTCCGCCGGGTCGCGGCGATGGGGTACGACGTCCGCAAGCTGCGCAAGAGCCCCCAGCGCTGGCCGGAACCGCAAGGACCGCGGCCGCCCGACGCGGGGACTTGCGGTTAGCGGTGGGCACCGCTGGTGCCCCGGGCCGGACTCGAACCGGCACGACCTTGCGGTCAACGGATTTTAAGTCCGTTAATGTCAGTCCCCATCATTCCGCATCAATGGCTGGAATTTACGTAAGTATCTGCTGTAATTGAATTATTGCTCCGCATCGGTCCATAATCGTCCCCATTCAGCTGCCGAGATACGGCAACGGAACGGCAACGGGATATCGGCGGTAAGGACGGGAGCGGACTATGGCAACCA
>JAGWPU010000123.1 GCA_028870355.1 Gammaproteobacteria bacterium
CCCGCGCGCGGTCGACGGCGCCGCCGCGGCGGGCGCGGTTTCGACGAGACCGATCAGCGCGCCGGCCGCGACCCGATCGCCCTTGTGGAGCTTGACCTCGCGCACGATCCCCGCGACCGGCGACGGCACGTCCATCGACGCCTTTTCGGACTCCAGCGTGAGGATCGGGTCATCGACCGCGATCGTCGCGCCCGGCGCGACCAACACCTCGACGACTCCGACGTCCTTGACCTCGCCGAGATCCGGGATCCGGACTTCGATCAGGCTCATTGCAGCGCCTTCACGTCGGCGAGCATCTTCGCGAGGAACACCACGAAGCGGGCGGCGTCCGCGCCGTCGATCACCCGGTGGTCGTAGGACAGCGACAGCGGCAACATCAGACGTGGCCAGAACGAACCGTACTCGTAGACCGGCTGATGCGATGCGCGCGACACGCCGAGAATCGCGACCTCCGGGGCGTTGATGATCGGCGTGAACGAGGTGCCACCGATCCCGCCGAGGCTCGAGATCGTGAAACTCCCGCCTTGCATCTGCGCGGCGGTCAGCTTGCCGGCGCGCGCACTCGCCGACAGCGTCGCAAGCGCCCGGGCGACCTCGAACAGTCCGAGCCGATCCGCGTCGCGGATCACGGGAACGACCAGGCCGTTCGGGGTGTCCGCCGCGAATCCGATGTGGATGTAGCGCTTGAGCACCAGGTTCTCGCCGCTCGGATCGAGCGAGGCGTTGAACCGCGGAAACTCCTTCAGCGCGAGCCCGCACGCGCGCACCAGGTAGGCGAGCACCGTGAGCTTCACGCCGGCCTCGGCGGCCTTGTCCTGCATCCGCCGTCGCTCCGCATCGAGCACCGTGATGTCGGCGAGCTCGTGCTGGGTCACGTGCGGCAGGTTGACCCAGCTCGCCTGCAGTCGAGCACCGGAAATCTTCTGGATCCGGGACAGCGGAGCGACCTCGACCGGGCCGAACGCGGCGAAATCCACCGTCGCGACCTTCGGCAGGCCCGCGGACCCGCCCGCTGCGGAGGTCGTGGTCAGCAGACGTTTCACGTGCGCCTTCACGTCGTCGGCCGTGATCCGGCCCTTCGGTCCCGTCCCGCGGATGCTCGCGAGATCGGCGCCGAGCTCACGCGCGAACTTGCGTACCGACGGGCTCGCGTGCGCCTTCGAGAAGCCGGCCTCGTCGATCGCGTGCACCACCGCCCCCGGCGAGGCGTCGCGAGTCGCAGCGGTCCGTGCGTCGGAGAGCGGTGCGGCCGCCGGTGCCGGCGCGGCGGCCGCGGGTGGTGCGGCGGCCGTCGCGGGTGCCGGCGTCGCGGCGGCACCGTCGACCTCGAGCCGCAGGATCAGCGATCCCTGCGACACCTTGTCACCGCGCCGAACCTTGATCTCGGCGACGCGGCCGGCCTCGGGCGAAGGCACGTCCATCGTCGCCTTCTCCGTTTCCAGCGTGATCAGCGGGGTTTCCTTCGAGATCGCCTGACCGTCGGCGACGAGGACGTCGATCACGCCGACGTCGGTGAACCCACCGATGTCGGGGACGTGGATTTCGATGATCTGGGACACGATGTTGCGCCTAAACGCTCGGAGGATTCGGTTTGTCCGGGTCGATCCCGAACTTCTTGATCGCGCGCACGACGGTATCGCGGTCGATCTTGCCTTCGTCGGCGAGCGCCTTCAGTGCGGCGACGACGACGTAGGTTCGATCGACCTCGAAGAACCGCCGCAGCTCGGCCCGGGAATCGCTGCGACCGTAGCCGTCGGTACCGAGCACGACGTAGCGTCCCGGCACCCATTGGCGAATCTGGTCCGGAACGGTCTTCACGTAGTCGGTCGCGGCGATGAACGGGCCCTCACGGTCACCGAGTGCCTGCACGACGTAGGGTTTGCGCGGCGGGTCTTCCGGATGCAGCATGTTCCAGCGCTCCACCGTGAGCGCTTCACGGCGCAGTTCGCTGAAACTCGGCACCGAATAAACGTCCGCCGGTACCCCGAAATCGCCTTCCAGGATCGCCGCCGCCGCGATCACCTCGCGCAGGATCGTGCCGGATCCGAACAGCGTCGCGCGCACCTTGCCCCGGCCTCCGATCTGCAGCAGGTACATCCCGTTCAGGATCCCCTGCTCGACGCCGGCCGGCATCGGCGGGTGCGGGTAGTTCTCGTTCATGCAGGTGATGTAATAGAAGACCCGCTCCCGCTCCTGGTACATCCGCCGCATGCCATCGTGCACGATCACCGCGAGTTCGTACGCGAACGTCGGATCGTAGGCGACGCAGTTCGGCACCGTGGTCGCGACGAGCTGGCTGTGGCCGTCCTGGTGCTGCAATCCCTCTCCGGCGAGCGTCGTGCGCCCCGCGGTCGCGCCGATCAGGAACCCGCGCGCCTGACTGTCGCCTGCGGCCCAGATGAAGTCGCCGACGCGCTGGAAGCCGAACATCGAGTAGAACACGTAGAACGGGATCATGTTGATCCCATGGTTCGAGTACGCGGTCGATGCGGCGATCCACGAGCACAGTGCACCGGCCTCGTTGATTCCCTCCTCGAGGATCTGGCCCTTCTTGTCCTCGCGGTAGTACATCAGCTGATCGGCGTCCTGAGGCGTGTACAGCTGGCCGACCGAGGAATAGATGCCGATCTGGCGGAACATGCCCTCCATCCCGAAGGTGCGCGCCTCGTCGGGAACGATCGGCACGACGTGCGGGCCGACGTTCTTGTCCTTCACCAGTGCGGTGAGGAGTCTCACCAGCGCCATCGTCGTCGAGATCTCACGCTCGCCGGTTCCCTCGAGCAAGGCCTTGAACGACTCGAGCGGCGGTACGATCAGCGGCGGTGCCTCGTCGGTGCGTGCCGGCAGATACCCGCCGAGCGCCTTGCGCCGTTCCTGCAGGTAACGGATCTCCTCGCTGTCCGCAGGCGGCTTGCGGAACGAGAGACCCTCGATCTCCTGGTCGCTGATCGAGATGTTGAACCGGTCGCGGAAGTCCTTCAGCGAATCCTCGTTGAGCTTCTTCTGCTGGTGCGCCGCGTTGATGCCCTCGGCACCCTTGCCGAGGCCGTAGCCCTTCACGGTCTTCGCGAGGATCACGGTCGGCCCGTCCTTGTGCGCGACCGCGGCGGCATACGCGGCGTACACCTTCTGGGGATCGTGACCACCGCGGTTGAGGCGCCAGATCTCCTCGTCGGACATGTTCGCGACCATCTCGCGAAGCTCCGGATACTTCCCGAAGAAGTGCTCGCGGGTGTACGCGCCGCCCTTCGACTTGAAATTCTGGTACTCGCCGTCGACGCACTCTTCCATCAGGCGCTTCAGCAATCCCTTGGTGTCGCGCTCGAGCAGCGGATCCCAGCGCGAGCCCCACAGGACCTTGATCACGTTCCAGCCCGCGCCGAGAAACGCCGCCTCGAGCTCCTGGATGATCTTCCCGTTGCCGCGGACCGGACCGTCGAGCCGCTGCAGATTGCAGTTGATCACGAAGATCAGGTTGTCGAGCCTCTCGCGTACCGGCATCGTCAGCGCGCCCATCGACTCCGGCTCGTCCATCTCGCCGTCGCCGAGGAAGCACCAGACCTTGCGGTCGGACTCCGGCATCAGGCCCCGATGCTCGAGATAGCGGATGAATCGCGCCTGGAAGATCGCGTTCATCGGTCCGAGGCCCATCGACACCGTCGGGAACTGCCAGAAGTCGGGCATCAGCCAGGGGTGCGGGTACGAGGAGAGGCCGCCGCCGCCGACCTCGCGGCGGAACCGCATCAGTTCCGCCTCGCCGAGGCGCCCTTCGAGATACGCCCGGGCGTAGATGCCCGGACTCGAGTGTCCCTGCATGAACACGAGATCGCCCGGGTGTTTCGCGCCGGGCGCTCGCCAGAAGTGATTGAACCCGACTTCGTAGAGCGTGGCTGCCGACGCATAGGTCGCGATGTGGCCGCCGTACTCGGCGTTCTCGCGGTTCGCCTGAACGACCATCGCCATCGCGTTCCAGCGCATGTACGCCTCATTGCGCCGTTCCAATGAACGATCGCCCGGATACTCCGGTTCGTGGATCTTCGAGATCGTGTTGAGGTAGGCGGTGTTCGGCTTGAACGGCAGGTAGGTGCCGGACCGGCGCGTGAAGTCGACGAGCTTCTCGAGGAGGAAGTGCGCGCGCTGCGGTCCTTCCGAGCGAATCACGGAATCGATCGACTCGAGCCACTCCTGCGTCTCTGCCGGATCGATGTCTTCGTAGGGAGATCTTTCGGTCATAGGGAACCTTCGGGGTGGCGGGCGTTCATGCAGGGGCGCGCGCGTCCTGTTAAAATGCAAGGCGCGTCGCGGCGCCGGCGCAGCGTCGACCACCGATGTTTCACGAAAGCGCTATCTTCGGGGTTTGATTTTTCATGGTCAAGCGAGCTCAGCGCCTGCATTCACACGAAATGCCGGCGCGCCCGCCGTTCGAGCACCTGCTCGTGCCGGTTCGCACGATCCGCTCCCGCCCGAGCGCGGTCGCGCTCGCCCGCAATCCGGCGGCGCTCGTGCTGCTGCCGCCATCGCCGTCGCCGGCCGACTGGGCTGCGCTCGGCGGCCCGTCCTCCGCGCTGCACCGCGCGTTCGCCGCGAAGCGACGGCGTCCGGGCGACACCTTCACCTGCTCGATCGGCGCGCTCGGCGAGACGCGGGTCGCGGTCGCGATCCTCGACGCGGCGACGAGCCCGTACGAGCGCCTGCTCGCGGCCGGCAAGGCCGCGCGCGGCGCGCTCGAGGACTCTCCGGCCAGCGTGCTGCTCCTCGCGCACGGATTCACCGCCGAACTCGCCGATGCGGCGCTGCGGGCCGGCGTCGCCGCGCTGCAGGCGGCCGCGTTCCGCCTGCCGAACTTCAAGACCGAGCGTCCGGGCGCAGCGCTGGCGCGCATCGATCTGCTCGCGCGCGCGCGGCCGCCCGGGCTCGATCACGAACTCGCGAGCGCCGCGGGCAACAATCTCGCACGCTGGCTGACCGCACTGCCGCCGAACCTGCTCGATGCCGCCGCCTACCGTCGCCTGCTCGCCGGGTACGCGCGCCGCCACGGCCTCGAGTTCGAATTCTACGACGAGCAACGCCTGCGCCGGCTCGGCGCGGGTGCGTTCCTCGCGGTGTCGCGCGGTAACGCCGCGCGCGATGCGGGGATCGCACGCCTGTCGTACCGGCCGCGTGGCGCCAAACGCGCGGACGTGTGCCTGGTCGGCAAGGGAATCTGTTTCGACACCGGCGGCACGAACCTCAAGGCGCACGCGGGCATGCTCGAGATGCATACCGACATGCAGGGCAGCGCCGTCGCGCTCGGTTGCCTGCACGCGCTGCAGACGCTCGGCGAGCGGACCGCGGTCGACTGCTGGCTCGCGATCACGGAGAACCGGATCGGACCGACCTCCTACCTCCCGCAGGAGATCGTCCGCACGCACGACGGGACCACGATCCAGGTGATCCACACCGACGCCGAGGGACGAATGGTGCTCGCGGACGCGCTCTGCCTCGCGGCCGCGACGCGGCCGCGCGTGATCATCGATTACGCGACCCTGACTGGCGCGTGCGTGCGCGCGCTCACCGAGCGCTACAGCGGCGCGTTCACGAACCGCCTCGCGACGCGGGACGCGATCGAGGCCGCCGGGGTCGCGAGCGGCGAGCGGGTCTGGTGCTTTCCGATGGACCCGGATTACGACCGGGATCTCGACAGCACGATCGCCGACGTCCTGCAATGCGCGGTCGACGGCAAGGGCGACCACATCCTCGCCGCGCGCTTCCTGAATCGCTTCGTGCCGCCGGCGATCGCGTGGCTGCATCTCGATCTCGCGGCGGGGCAGCGACGCGGCGGACTCGGCCACATCGGTACCGACGTGACCGGCTTCGGGGTGCGATTCACGCTCGAATTGCTCGCGCGACACTGGCCCCGCGCGAAGGCGGCCGAATGAGGCGAATCACGATCCCGCGCCCGGACGACTGGCACGTCCACCTGCGCGACGGCGCGACGCTCGCGGCGGTCGCACCGTTCACCGCGCGGCGATTCGGTCGGGCGATCGTGATGCCGAACCTGCGGCCGCCGATCACGACGACCGACGCGGCTCGCGCGTACCGGGACCGGATCCTCGCGGCGCTCCCCGCGGGCAGCGGCTTCGAGCCGCTGATGACGCTGTACCTGACCGAGAGCACGACACCCGCGGAGATCGCGCGCGCGAAGGCGAGCGGCATCGTGCACGGGGTGAAGCTCTATCCGGCCGGAGCGACCACGCACTCGGACGCCGGCGTCGCCGACGTCCGCCGCACCGACGCGACGCTCGAACGCATGGCCGAGCTCGGGATGCCGCTGCTCGTCCACGGCGAGACGCCGGATCCGTCGGTGGACCCGTTCGATCGCGAGGCGCGGTTCCTCGACGAGGTGCTCGCGCCGCTCGCGGAGCGCTTCGCGTCGCTGCGGATCGTGGTGGAGCACATCACCACCCGGCACGCGGTCGACTTCATCCGCTCGTCACGCGACGGCATCGCGGCCACGATCACGCCGCAGCACCTGCTGCACAACCGCGGCGCGCTGTTCGCCGGCGGCTTGCGGCCGCACTACTACTGCCTGCCGGTGCTGAAGCGCGAGGAGGACCGGCGTGCGCTGGTCGACGCGGCCACCGGCGGCGAGCCGCGCTTCTTCCTCGGCACCGACAGCGCGCCCCACGAGCGGGCGACGAAGGAAGCCGCGTGCGGCTGCGCGGGCATGTTCACCGCGCACGCGGCGATCGAGCTCTACGCGGAAGTTTTCGACGCCGCGGGCCGGCTCGACCGCCTCGCCGGATTCGCGAGCCGCTTCGGCGCCGACTTCTACGGTCTCGCGCCGCACCGCGAGACGCTGACCCTGGTCGAGGCGCCGTGGACGGTGCCCGAAAGCTATCCGTTCGACGACGGGCGGCTGGTCCCCTACCGCGCAGGCGCCGCGGTGCGCTGGCGGATCGACGCGGAGAACGGCGAATGACCGCGCTGCCACCGATCACGATGGCGACGCGATTCCGCGGATTCCTGCCCGTCGTCGTCGACGTCGAGACCGGCGGTTTCAACGCACGCACCGACGCGCTGCTCGAGATCGCCGCGGTCCTGATCGAAATGCACGCGGACGGGTCGCTCGCGCGTGGCGAGACGTTCCGGTATCACGTGCAGCCGTTCGAAGGCGCGAACCTCGAGCCCGCCTCGCTCGCGGTGAACGGAATCGATCCGTACCACCCGCTGCGTCCCGCGATTCCCGAAGGCGATGCGCTGCAGCGCATCTTCCAGCAGGTCCGCAACGCGGTCCGGGCGGCCGAGTGCACCCGCGCGGTGCTGGTCGGCCACAATGCGTTCTTCGACCTGAACTTCCTGAACGCGGCGGTCGAGCGCGCGCAGATCAAGCGCAACCCGTTCCATCCGTTCTCGAGCTTCGATACCGCGACCCTCGGCGGCGTCGCCTACGGTCAGACCGTGCTGATGCGCGCGGCGCTCGCCGCCGGCTTCGACTGGGACGCGTCCGCGGCGCACTCGGCCGGCTATGACGCCGAGCGCACCGCGGACCTGTTCTGCGCGGTCTGCAACCAGTTCCAGGGCGTGTACGAGACGAGCCGGCGACGGCTCGCCTCGATGGGCCCGCTACCGCGGCCCGGCGAGGACGCCGCCGTCGACTGACGCGGCGCCCTCCGGCCGCACGGGACCGCTCAGGCGGCGACCGCGCCCGCCTCCGAGAGCATCTTCTGCAGCTCGCCGGAGCGGTACATCTCGAGCGTGATGTCGCAGCCGCCGACCAGCTCGCCGTTCACGTAGAGCTGCGGAAACGTCGGCCAGTTCGAGTACGTCTTCAGCGCCTCGCGGACTTCCGGATCCTCGAAGATGTTGACGTGCGCAAACCTCGCGTTGCAGGCCCGCAGCGCGCCGACCGCCTGCGCGGAGAAACCGCACTGCGGGAAATCCGGGGTTCCCTTCATGTACAGGACGACCGGCGCCGCGGCCAGCTGACTCTTGATTCGATCGATGGCGGTCATGAGCGATCTCCAGGGTGGGTGTTCGAGGTTCGATCGTTGAATTATCGGGGTCCGTCCCCTATTCTTCCAGCCCGTCGATGAGCACCGCTCCCCCAGAGTCCCGGTCGGCGATCGACGCGGCCGCGCTCGCGGCCGCGCGACCGCTCGGCCTGCCGCCGCCCCCCGCGGACCTCGCCGCGCAGGTGGCGCGCGCGCTCGAGGAGGACCTCGGGGCCGGCGATCTGACCGCCGCGTTGATCCCGCCTGCGCGCCGCGGCCATGCGCGCGTGATCGCGCGGGAATCGGCGGTGATCTGCGGACGCCCCTGGGTGGACGCCTGCTTCGCGGCGCTCGATCCCCGGGTGCGGATCGACTGGCGCGTCGAGGAAGGCGCGCTCGTCGAGCCCGAGCAGACGGTGCTCGAGATCACCGGGCCCGCACGGGCGCTGCTGAGCGGCGAGCGCACCGCGCTGAATTTCCTGCAGCTGCTGTCGGCGACCGCGACCGCCGCGCGCCGGTACGCCGCCCTCGTGCTCGGCACCGGCTGCACCGTGCTCGACACCCGCAAGACGATCCCGGGACTGCGGACCGCGCAGAAATACGCGGTCCGCGTCGGGGGCGCGCGCAATCACCGGCTCGGTCTGTACGACGCGATCCTGATCAAGGAAAACCACATCGTCGCCGCCGGCGGGATCACGGCGGCGGTCTCGCTCGCTCGCGCCTGCGCCCCCGGCGCGCCGGTCGAAGTCGAAGTGGAGTCGATCGAGGAGCTGCGCGAGGCGATCGCGGCCGGTGCCGACACCGCATTGATCGACGATTTCACGATTCCGCAGATGCGCGAGGCGGTCGCGATCAACCGCGCGGCGGTCCGGCCGCTCGCGCTCGAGGCGAGTGGCGGCGTCGGCGAGCGCGACGTCCGTGCGATCGCCGAAACCGGCGTCGATTTCGTGTCGGTCGGCTCGATCACCAAGCACGTGCGCGCGGTCGACCTGTCGATGCGATTCGCCTGGAGCGACTGAGCCCGCCGGAAAGCCGACCCGTGACGTCCCGCGCGGGCGGTCAGGATTCCTTCGCGACCGCGGCCTTGCCGATGCGCTGCGGCTGAGAGATCCCGTAGCCCTGCGCGTAGTCGACGCCGAGCTCGCGCAGCTTCTCGATGATCGCGGCATTCTCGGCGAATTCCGCGATCGTGCGCTTGTCGGTCAGGTGTCCGATCTGATTGATCGAGCGCACCATCTCGTAGTCGATCTCCTCGTGCAGGATTTCCTTCACGAACGCGCCGTCGATCTTCAGGAAATCGACCGGGAAGTGCTTCAGGTACCCGAACGAGGACAGCCCCGAGCCGAAGTCGTCGAGTGCGAACTTGCAACCGAGATCCTTCAGCGACTTGATGAAGCGGTTCGCCTGCGCGAAGCTCTGGATCGCCGCGGTCTCGGTGATCTCGAAGCAGATCTTGGTCGCGTCGAGGCCGCTGCGCGTCAGCTGCTCGGTCACGAACGGCAGGAACTTGTCGTCGCCGAGCGAGAGGCCCGAGAGGTTGATCGAGCACATCGCGAGCTTCTCGCGCTCGTCGGCGTCCGAGACCAGCCACCGGAACGCGTTCTCGATCACCCAGCGGTCGATGTTCGGCGTGAGCCCGTAGTGCTCGGCCGCAGTCATGAAGTTGTCGGGCGTGACGATCTTGCCGTTCTCGTCGCGCATCCGCAGCAGCAGCTCGTAGTGCGCGCCCTTCTCCTCGTCCTTCAGCGGCATGATCGTCTGGCGGAACAGCTCGAAGCGATCCTCCTCGAGCGCGGTATTGATCCGAGCGGCCCACTGCATCTCGCGGCGCCGGCGCATCAGGTCGAGATCGTTCTCCTCGAAGCTGTGCACGCGGTTGCGGCCCGCCTGCTTCGCGGCCTGACAGGCGTTGTCAGCGGCGCTCAGCACCGAGGCTACGTCGGCGTTCTCGGCCGCGATCGGCACGACCCCGATGCTCGCGCCGAGGCGGAACGTGCGCTCTTCCCAGGTGAACTTGAAGTTGCGCACCGCGTCACGCAGCGTCTCGGCCTTTCGCATCGCCTCGTCGAGGGTGCAGTTCTCGAGCAGGATCGCGAACTCGTCGCCGCCGAGCCGCGCGAGCGTGTCCCGCCAACCCACCTTCGACTTCAGCAGCCCGCCGACCTGGCCGAGCAGCGCATCCCCGGCGCTGTGGCCACAGGTGTCGTTCACGATCTTGAACTGGTCGAGGTCGAGGTAGCACAGCGCGTACGAGGTCTCGCGCGCCTTCGCGCTCTTCAGCGCGCGCTCCATCCGGTGCTCGAACTCGCGACGGTTCACCAGGCCGGTGAGCACGTCGTGGCTCGCGTGATAGGACAGTCGCCGGTTGAGCTCGCGCGCCTCGCTCACGTCGTGGAACACGAGCACGCCACCCGACACCGCACCGCTCCCGTCGCGGATCGGCGACGCGGTGCTCTCGATGTAGATCTCGTTGCCGTCGCGCCGGATCAGCAGCATCGGCCGTACCGACTTGATCGAGCGCGTGCGCCGGATCGCCACGCTCAGCGGATTCTCGAGGGGTTCGCAGGTCTCCTCGTGGAACGACCGGAACACTTCCTCGATCGGGCGTCCCTGGCTGTCCTCGAGGCGCCAGCCGGTCAGCTGTTCGGCGACCGGGTTGATGTAATCGATCACGCCCTTCGCGTCGGTGGTGATCACGCCGTCGCCGATGCTCTGCAGCGTGATCTGCGCGCTCTCCTTCTCGCGGAACAGCGCCTCTTCGTAGAGCTTGCGCTCGGTGATGTCGAGCTCGACGCCGACCAGTCGCAGCAGCCGGCCCTTGTCGTCGACCTTGGCCTTCGCGCGGCTGATCACCCAGCGCCACTCGCCGGTCGCATGCCGCATCCGGTGCATGCTCTCGAACATCGGGGTCTTGCCGGCGACGTGGTCACGGATCGCGGCCTGCACCCGCGACATGTCGTCGATGTGCACCAGCGTCCGCCAGTCGGGCGCCTGGCCGACCTGGGACTCGTCGTAGCCGAGCATCGCCTTCCAGCGCGGCGACAGGTACACGCGGTTGTTCAGGGTATCGAAATCCCACAAGCCGTCGTTCAGGCTGTGCATCGCGAGCTCGTTGCGCTCGCTGAGATCGGCGAAACGCGCCTGGATCGCGAGTCGCTCGAGCGCGCTCGCAAGGCTCGACCCGACGAGCTTCAGCATCAGATGCATCTGCACGTCCCATTGCTCTCGCGGTCGGGCCCCGGCGACGCCGAGCACGCCGGCGGGACGATTCTCGATGAAATACGCGATCGCGAGCACCGAGCCGATCCCGAGCTCGCACCAGGCCGCCGCGTCGATCGCCTGATCGCCGCGCGCCCGGCCCGTGTCGCGCAGCTCCGAGATCCGCAGCGGTGCGAAGCGCGACCGCAGCCAGGGCATCGCCTCGAGGCGCCGGCCGCGCAGCTGCTCGGGGTTGCCCACGGTCATCGGATTGCACGCGGCGGACACGTCGGTAAACACGCCGGTCTCCGGATCGACGGCGGCGTGGAACGCCGCGTCCGACTGGGTCGCGTCGCGCAGCAATTCGAGGTTCGCGGCGAGTCGCTCAGCCACCGTACCCGCGGTCATCGCCTGGAAGTCCACCGCGATCTTGATGCAGATCACGTCGAGTCCGACCGGGGGCGCCCCGCCACGGCGCGGCCAGACGTGCGGCGACAGGATGTCCGATGCGGTGAAATCGGGGGACCGCGGTTCGTTCGGAGCTATCGCCATGGGCCGAGCGGTGCCTTCAGTGTCCGGAATCCTTCAGATCGGCGGGGAGTCTGCCATTCCGTGTCGACCGGTGACCGAACGCGTCACACAGTTCCTGAGTTCTCCCGATTCAGGATTTATGGCGCAATTTTCGCATAGCTTCTCAGAAATACAAGCTAAGATTTTGTATTAAAGGGAAATTCCTTCTTTCAATCGCCCAGTTCGGCCTCCCCGGGCAAGGTGGCCGTCGTCACCTGCAAGACGCCGCCCGAGATCGAGCCGACGAGGTCGACCGTCGATCCGCCGGCGGCCGACGAGAAGAACTGCGCGCTGCTGATCGACGACTCGTCGGTCCCGACGAACTGCGTCGCGCCACTGGTCGACGCGGACACCCCGAGCACGGTCAGCGACGGCGCGACGGCCGCGCTCGGCGGCGCGCGCAATTCGACCTCGGCATTCGGATCCTCGCGAGTCAGCACGCTCGCCTGGAGGACCCCGGAGGCGCTCAGGTGGCCGTGGACTTCGACATAATCTCCGACCGCGACCGCGGCCAGATTGAACGGCGCGACCGGATTCGCCGTTTGATCCTCGAAACGCGTCAGCGCATCGGTCGACACCGGAACGCCGAGCACCGCCAACGTCCCTGCGGTCGGATCGACCGCGGTCACGGTCGCCCGCACCAGGATCGGGTTCGTCTGCGCGAACCGCACGGTGGTGGCGACCAGCGTGCCGGTCGAATCGAAGTTCCCCTGCACCGACACCTCGATACCGGCAGCGAGGCTCGCGACGGTCCCGTTCTGGTATTGGGTCTGGGCGCTGGTCGAGACCGGGGTGTCGTCGACCTGGAACTGCGTCGGCGAGACGTACCCGTCGACCTCGCCCTGGACCGCGCCCTGCGCACCGCTCGCGGCGGACAAGGTCGGTAGCAGGGAGATCCGGGTCGCGAGCAGCGTCCCGGAAACCGCGCCGACCGGGCTCTCGACCTGAATCCGATCGCCCACCTGCAGGCCGGCGCCCGCCGGGAATCCCGTGAACTGCGCGCCGCTGAAGTCGATGGTCACCCCGTTCACGATGACCTGCAGCGTCGACGGATCGACGGAGGCGACGATGCCCGCCAGCTCGTACGAGGACACCTGCGTCTGGATCTCGACGCGGGTCGCGGCCACCGTGCCGCTCGCCGCCGGGAAGCCACTCACCTCGACCAGCGTGCCCGGCACCAGCGACGCGAAGGTCGGCGTTCCGCCGGCCTCGGCGCCGAGCGAGGTCTGCGGGCCGATCTGCACGGTCTGACCGAGCACCGTCACGGTCGAGCCCGCGGCGTCGACCGCGCTGATCGGCCCCTGAACGGCGCTCCGATAGTCGACCGTGGTCGCGGTCCCGGTGGTCCCGCCGGTCGCGACCGACCCCTGCACCTCGACGACGTCACCGACGCTCAACTGACTCGCGGCCGCGCTCTGGCCGTCGATCGAGATCGAGGCATGGGTCGTATCGAACTCGACGCCGTTCACGAAGATGCTGCCGAACCGGCTGATCGGGCCCGAGGAGGCGGCGGCCACCGTTGCCGTGCCCGTCCCCTCGATCCCCGCGACCAACCCGCCGCCGCCGCACGAGGACAGCAGTGCGATCGAGCACAGCGCAAACGCCGTCCGGCTCCACCCGGGTCGCAGGCTCACGGGGTCGCTCCTGCCTTCGCAACCGGTTCCTCGATCAGGTAGGCGCCCGCGCCGAGCCGCGCGGTCGCCGCCGGGTCGCTGCCCTCGACGTCGTCGGCCGCGTGCGCCGCGAGCCACCCATCGACGCGCTCCAGGAAGCGCTGGCCCTCGGACTCGAGAAAGTCACGGAATTCCGGCACCGCCGATCGGCGTACCCGCGCGTGGATCGCACGACGCTCGAAGCGTGCGGCGGCGGTCGGTGCCCGGGTCACGTTGTAGGCGAGTGTCGAGGCCATGTCGTGCAAGATGCTTCCCCAGAGGCGGATTTGGTTCGGATCGAAGGACTTCGGAATGTAGCCGCGCATCAGCGCCTGCAGCTGGCCGTCGTCACCGAGTTCCACGGCGCCGGCCGCGGACAGCTCCTTGTAGAGCGCGATGTGCGGCAGGTCGGGCGCGTAGCGGCGCGCGAGCGCCTGGAAGCTCGGCACGCCGCCCTCGAGCGGCAACCGCGCCGGTTGCCCGTCGGCGGCGAGAAAATCCGCATCGAGATGCCAGCCGGAAAGGATCCGCGAACCGTGGCTCATGTAGATCGCGTCGAGCGTCGCCCGCGGCTCCGCCGAACGGATCCGCGCGACGTCACGCCGGTTGAGCCCGGTCAGGATCGCGGTGCGCGAGACGTTCGTCGGCCGGTTCCGCCGGCCGTACTCCGTCGTCGCGATCTCGACATAGGTGAATTTCGCGAGTTCGCTGAACTCGCGAAACGGGATCCCGCCACGCAGGAGTACCCGCACGATCGGCCGCAGCATCAATCGCACGGACGACAACAGAACGGATCGCAGGTCGTCAACCATGTGTGCATTTTTCTCACACATATGGTCCAACTGCAACGATTCGCAGGGATTCACGCGCCGAGTCCGGGGTTCGCATCCGCGTTGGACCGCAGCGGCGGGGAAAATCAATCGACTCGCGCGCGTGCCTCGACGAACAGGGCCTTCAAGCGCTCCTCGAGCTGGACCTGCAACGCCTCGAGGCCACGGGCGTCGAGCCGCTTCGGTACCCAGATCGGCTCGCCGAACGCGATCGCGATGCGTGCCAGCGGCTTCGGGATCACGAACCGGTCCCAGTGGAACATCCACGCGCGAGAGGCCGCGTAGCTCATCGGCACGATCGGGCGCTGCGAGAGCTGCGCGAGCAGGATCGCCCCGGGCTTCGCCTTCCACGGGGGGCCGCGTGGCCCGTCCGGCGTGATCGATGGGGACACCCGATCGTTCACGAGCGCCTGGTAGTAATCGCGCAGCGCGCGCGCGCCGGTGTGCGACGAGGATCCGCGAATCGCGACCGCGTTCAGCCGCGCGATCAGCATCGCGCCGATTTCGCCGTCGACCGAAGGACTGACCAGGAAGCCCGGCCGAACGCCGCGCCCGCGCTGATCGAGCAAGGCCTTCACGCAGAACAGCTGGTGCTGATGCCAGAAGACCGGGATGAACGACGGCGCCGCGCCGAGCGCCGCGTCGAGGTGTTCGGTGCCGTCGATCCGCACGCTCCGCGTCCAGCGCCACACCAGGCGCACCAGCGCGAGTCCGACCGGCACCAGCACCCGATACGCGGCCGAACGCAACGGCGTCAGCCGCCGCGACGAGCGGGTCTGTTGCCGGTAGATCGTGTTGCGAAGCCGATCGTCGTCCGAGTTCTGAGGCACGGGCGGCATTCTCGGGAACCGCGCACCGAGGCGCAACCGCGGCCGCGTCCCGGTGGGGTGATTCTCAATTGCGGGCACCGGCCGGCGCGGGCGCTTACGTTACAATGGGCGGATGTATCAGGAAGCGATGCCGCCCGGGCCGGCAGAGGGCTTCGATCTCGGCGGCAGCGAAGAATCCCTCGCCCGGCTGTGCGCGTACTTCGCCGAATACGGTGACACCTACCGGGTGTTCGCGCCGAGTCGGGGCGCGTATTTCTACGTGATCAACGATCCCGACGACGTCAAGCACGTGCTGCTGTCGAACCACCGCAATTACACGAAAGGGGAAGGCATCGACCGGGTGCAGATCCTGCTCGGCAACGGGATCATGACGAGCGAGGGCGAGTTCTGGCGGCGGCAGCGACGAATGATCCAGCCCGCGTTCCACCGCAAGGTGCTCGGGCGCTTCGGCGCGTTGATCGACGAGGTCAACGATCGTTACGCGAACCGCTGGGCCGCGCACGCCGCGCGTGGCGAACCGATCGACGTCGCCGACGAGGCGAGCACGCTGACGCTCGAGATCGTGCTGCGCTCGATCTTCGGCGACGACCTCGGACGGCTCGAGGATGAGCACGGCGGCAACCCGTTCGCGCTGGTCGCACAGGTGACCGATCGCGACCTGCGATTCGCGTTCCGCTTCCGCTCGCTCGCGAAGCTCGTCGTGGATCTCGCCGCACGGCGCCGGCGCGAGCCCGCCGAGCGATTCGATTTCCTCGAGATGCTGATGAGCGCGCGCACGCGCGACACCGGCGAGGCGATGAGCGACTCGGAGCTCGTCGACGAGGTGCTGACCCTGATCGTCGCGGGCCACGAGACCACCGCGGCCTCGCTCGCGTGGACCTGGCACCTCGTCGCCCGGTACCCGGAAGTCCGGGATCGGCTCGGCGAGGAGGCCGATCGCGCGGGCGCCGCGCGGCCGCTCGGGCTCGCCACCGCCGAGGGGCTCGAATTCACCCATCAGGTGATCCAGGAGTCCCTGCGCCTGTATCCGCCGGGCTGGCTGTTCACCCGCCGCAGCCTCGCGGCGGATTCACTCGGCGGCTTTCCGATCGGGCCGCGCACGGACGTGTTCATCTGCCCGTACGTGCTGCATCGGCACCCGCGCCACTGGGACGAGCCCGAGGCGTTCCGTCCCGAACGGTTCGCGGGCCCCGACGCCGCGCAGCGGCACCAATTCGCCTATCTCCCGTTCTCGGCCGGTCCGCGCCACTGCGTCGGCGAGAACCTCGCGATGTACGAGATGCTCGTGCACGTCCACACGATGAGCCGGCGCTTCCGGATCGCACCGGCGAACGACGATCCCGTGGAATTCGAGGCGCAGGTCAACCTGCGTCCTCGATCCCGACTCTTGATGACGGTAGAGGAACGATGACGTACAACACCCTGGTCGACATTCTGGAGATGAATCGCGGCGTCGATCGCGCGGTTTGTTACGTGGACGGCGAGAACTCGGAGCGGCGAGTCGGCTACGCAGAGCTCTACGAGCGCGCGCTCGGGATCCTGCACCACCTGCAGGCGCTCGGCGCCGCGCGCGGCGACCGGATGATCCTCTTCCTCAGCGACAACGAGCAATTCATCGACGGCTTTCTCGCAGGCGTCTGCGGTGGAATCCAGCCGGTGCCGCTCGCGGTCGGGATCAGCGACGAGCACCGCCACAAGCTGCTGCGCGTCGCGCGCAAGCTCGGCAAGCCCTGGCTATACACCGACTCGAGGAACCTCGAGCGGCTGCAGGCGTTCGCGGCCGAAGTCGGCGAGTCGGCGCTGTTCGCCGAGCTCAAGGCGCGCTGCTTCCTGGTCGAGTCGATCACCGACGTCTCCCGGCCAGGCAAGCTCCACCACCCCGCCCCCGAGGACCCGGCGTTCATCCAGTTCTCCTCGGGATCGACCAGCGAGCCGAAGGGCGTCGTGCTCTCTCACGCGAATCTCGTCGCGAACACCCGCAGCGCGACGAAGCTCGACCGCTTCAACGAGTCCGACGTATCCCTGAGCTGGATGCCGCTCACCCATGACATGGGCTTGATCGGCTTCTTCTGGATGCAGTTCGCGAACCACGTGCACGTGAACCTGATGCCGACCGACCTGTTCGTGCGGCGCCCGCTGCTGTGGCTGCAGGTCGCCGCGCGCAAGCGCGCGACGATCACCTGCTCGCCGAATTTCGGGTACCGGCACTTCCTGAAGGTGCTCGGCGGGCGGCGGCTCGAAGGCGTCGACCTGTCCTCGATCCGGCTGATCTACAACGGCGCCGAGCCGATCTCGGTGGAGCTGTGCAACGAATTCATGGATGCGCTCGCGTACACCGGCCTCAAGCGCCGTGCAATGTATCCGGTGTACGGTCTCGCCGAGGCCTCGCTCGCGGTCGCGATGCCGGTACCCGACACCGAGTACCGATGGATCCGCGTGAGCCGTCACCGGCTCGCGCCGGGCGATGCGATCGAGCTGAATCCTCCGAACGCACGCGACGCGCTCGAGCTGATGGGCGTCGGACAGCCGATCCCCGACACCGAGGTTCGCATCGCCGACGCCGCGGGCGCCGCGGTCGCGGAGGATCGCGTCGGCCGGATCCTGATCCGCGGGCCGAACGTGACCCGGGGCTACTTCGCGGACCCCGAGACGACCGCAGCGACGATCGGCGCCGACGGCTGGCTCGACACCGGCGACCTCGGGATCACGCACGAGGGCTCGCTGTACGTGACCGGCCGCGCGAAGGAGATCATCTTCGTGAACGGCCAGAACTACTACCCGCACGACCTGGAGAACATCGCGCAGCGCGCACCGGGGCTCGAGCTCGGCAAGGTCGTCGCGGCCGGCGTGCGACGCCCCGGCTCCCAGGGGGAGGATCTCGTGCTGTTCGTGCTGCACCGCTCGGGCATGCCCGAGTTCCTGCCGACCGCGACAGCGGTCGCGCGGCTGATCAACGAGCACGCGGGCCTCGAGGTCACCGACGTCGTCCCGGTCAAGCGGATCCCGAAGACGACCAGCGGCAAGATCCAGCGGCACCTGCTCGTGCAATCGATGACCGACGGGGAATTCGACGCCGAGCTCGCCGCGCTCGCCGCGCTGCGCGCGAGCCACGGCGGCGCCGCGCAGGCGCTCGGAACGGAGCTGGAAAGCCGGCTGCGGGCGATCTGCGAGGCCGCGCTGCCCGGCAAGCGGATCGAGGTCGAGGACAACCTGTTCGAACTCGGCGCGAGCTCGCTGAAGCTGATCGAGATCCACGAGACGATCGACCGCGACTTCCCGGGTCAGATCGACCTCACGGAGCTCTTCGATCATCCGACGATTCGCGACCTCGCGGCCCACCTGCAGCGCAAGATCGCCGCGCCGGCCTGAGACCGGTCAGCCGCGCGGCCCGAGGAGCGCGACGATCGGCGCGAACCCGCGCTCGCCGGCGACGTCTCGGGCCGATCGCCCGTCGTGGTCTCGCAGCGCCGGATTCGCGCCGGCCGCGATCAACGCCGCGCAGATCGTCCCGTGACCGCCACGCGCCGCGGCGATCAGCGGCGTGTCGCCTGCCCGGTCGGGCGCGTCGACGCTCGGCGCGTGCGCGAGCAGGGTGCGCACGACGGCCTCCTCGCCCCGAGCCGCGGCGATCCACAGCGCGGTGTCGCCGCGCGCGTCGCGCGCATCGATCGACGCGTGAGCCGAGAGCAGTTGCGCCGGTACCGCCGGATCGGACTGCGCGGCAGCAACCATCAACGCGGTGCGACCGCGACGGTCGGCGATCCGCACGTCCGCTCCCGCACCGAGCAACGCCGCGACGATCGCGTGCGAACCGGCCGCCGCTGCATACCACAGGGCGCTCCGGTGCCAGGTGTCGGTCGCATCGACCGCGGCGTGCGCCGCGAGCAAGGGCGCGACCGGATCCGTCTCCCGGTCGATCGCCGTCCAGATCAAGGCGGTCCGGCCATCGCGGTCCGCCGCGTTCGGATCGGCTCGCGCCGCGAGCAGCATCGCGACCACGTCCGGCCGGCGCGCGATCACCGCCGCAATCAGCGGCGGTGACTCGGTCGCTGCATGGCCGTTCGGGTTCACCCCGGCCGTGAGCAGCGCGTGCAGCAGCGCGAGGTCGCCGTGCACCACCGCGAGCCACAGCGGCGTGTGCCCGGATCGGCCCACCGCGATGGGATTCGCCCCGTGAGCGATCAGCAGCGGCACGACCGCCGTGGCCTGCGCCGTGCCCGCGAGCGACAGGAGTGGCTCCCCCTCCGGCACCCGCTGGTTCGGATCGGCGCCGGCCGCGAGGGCCCGGCGCGTGTCGTCGACGTCGTCCCGCGCGATCGCGATCGCGATCGTGGGCCAGCCGCGGTACAGCGCCCCCGGATGCTGCGGATCGATCGCACCGGCGGACGCCGGCGCGACCGGCGCAATCCGCGGCCGCAGGCCGAGTGCCCGGAGCCGCGCCGCGGCCGCAG
>JAGWPU010000014.1 GCA_028870355.1 Gammaproteobacteria bacterium
TGCCGAGCGGTCGACCTTGGAAGGGTCCTTGCCGGAGAACGCGCCGCCGCCGTGGCGCGCGAAGCCGCCGTAGGTGTCGACGATGATCTTGCGGCCGGTGAGCCCGCAATCCCCGACCGGACCGCCGATCACGAAGCGTCCCGTCGGGTTGATGTGGTACTTGGTGCGCTTGTCGATCCACTTGCGCGGCAGCACCGGCGCCAGGATCTCCTCCATCACCGCCTCCCGCAGCGCCTTGGTCGACACCCCCTCGTGGTGCTGGGTCGACAGCACGACCGCCTCGAGCCCGACCGGGCGGTCGTCCTCGTAGCGCAAGGTCACCTGGCTCTTCGCGTCGGGCCGCAGCCACGGGAGCCTTCCGCTCTTGCGGACCTGGGCCTGGCGCTTCACGAGCCGGTGCGCGAGCGTGATCGGCGCGGGCATCAGCACGTCGGTCTCGTCGGTCGCGTAGCCGAACATCAATCCCTGGTCGCCCGCACCCTGTTTGCGCTCGTCCTTGCGGTCGACGCCCTGGGCGATGTCCGGGGATTGCTTGCCGATCACGTTGAGCACGCCGCAACTCGCCCCGTCGAAGCCCATGTCCGAGCTGTCGTAGCCGATCTCGAGCACCGTCCTGCGCACGAGCGCCTCGACGTCGACCCAGGCGTTCGTCGTGACCTCGCCGGCGACGATCACGACGCCGGTCTTCACCAGGGTCTCGCAGGCGACGCGGCCTTTCGGGTCGGCTGCAAGGATCGCATCGAGGATCGCGTCCGATATCTGGTCCGCGACCTTGTCCGGATGGCCTTCCGAGACCGATTCGGACGTGAAGGAAAAGTGCTTGCTCATGTGAGGCTTCCCGGGGCCGGTTGTCCAAAGGTTCGAACGTAACGCTGCGCGAACTGCGCGCGGGTGAAGCGGTGATTCTGCGGGCCGCGCGACTCGATCTTGATCGCGCCCATCAGCGAGGCGACGCGACCCGCCGTTTCCCACGGCAAACCATGCATCAAACCATGAATTAGACCAGCGCGATAGGCATCCCCGCAACCCGTCGGGTCGACGATCGTCTGCGCTGCGGCGCAAGGGATCTCGTGACGGCCGCCGCGCGTGTGGATCGTGGATCCCTCGCCGCCACGGGTGACGACGAGCGCCTCGACCCGCTCGAGCACGTCGTCCTCGCTCCAGCCGGTCTTCTGCTGCATCAGGCCCCACTCGTAGTCGTTGACCGCGACCCAGCGGGCCTTCGCCAGGAACGACTCGAGCTCCTCGCGGCCGAACATCGGCAGGCCCTGCCCGGGGTCGAACAGGAACGCAATCCCGGCGGCCGCGAACTGCTCGGCGTGCTCGATCATCGCCTGCCGCCCGTCCGGAGCGACCACGCCGAGCGTGACCTCGCCGGCCGCGCGGACCTCGTTGAGGTGCGCATACTGCATCGCGCCCGGATGGAACGCGGTGATCTGGTTGTCGTCGAGGTCGGTCGTGATGTAGGCCTGTGCCGTGAACGCTTCGGGCACCACGGTCACGTGCTCGAGGTCGATCCCGAGCGCGCGCAGGCGCTCGGCGTAGGGACCGAAATCGTGCCCGGCGGTCGCCATCGGGATTCCGCGGTCGCCGAGCAGCGAGAGCCCGTACGCGATGTTCGCGGCACAGCCGCCGAACTCGCGGCGCATCTCCGGCACCAGGAACGCGACGTTCAGCAGGTGCAGCTTCTCCGGCAGGATGTGCTCACGGAACCGGTCGGGAAAAATTAAGATCGTGTCATAAGCAACCGATCCGCAGATCAGCGCGCGCAGATTTCGCTCCGGCACCGCCACCTTCCATTCTTCGTTTGAGAGCCATGCGCATTCTACAGGCAAAACGCCACCGTTCGCTGTCCGGTCGCAGCGCGGGGCCGCGATGAACGAGCCGTCCGCGGGTCCGCCCGCGCCCCCGGGAATGTCGCCGCTCCTCGTGCTGCTCGGCACGATCACCCTGCTCGCGCCGTTCTCGATCGACATGTACCTGCCGGCGCTGCCGGCGATCTCGCGGGACCTGCACGCGAGCGCCGCGGCGATCGAGTTGACCCTGCCCGCGTTCTTCGCCGGACTCGCGGTGAGCCAGATGCTGTTCGGGTCGCTATCGGACCGGTTCGGACGCCGCCCGCCGCTGCTCATCGGCCTCGCGACGGTCGCGATCACCTCGATCGGCTGCGCGACCGCCGGTAGCGCGCTCGCGCTGACCGTCTGGCGGATCTTCCAGGCGCTCGGCGTGGGGAGCGCGACGGTGATCCCGCGAGCGGTCGTTCGCGACCGATTCGAGGTCGGCCACGTGGCCCGCGCGATGTCCTTGCTCGGGATCATCAGCGGCTTGGGGCCGATCCTCGCGCCGCAGGTCGGCGGCTTGCTGCTCGCGGTCGCGAACTGGCGGGCGATCTTCTGGGTGCTCACCGCACTTGCGCTCGTCTCGCTCGCAGCCGCGAACGCGATGCTCGTCGAATCCCGGCCGACCCTGCGGGGACCCGCGCCCGGCCCGGGCCTGTGGCTCGCGTTGCTCACCGACCGGCGCTTCGTCCGCTACGCGCTGCCGGCGAACCTGGTGTCCGCGAGCGTGTTCGCTTACATCGCCGGCGCGCCCTTCGTGTTCATCGATCGGCTGCACTTGACACCGCAAGGCTTCGCGTGGTTGTTCGGTGTGAACGCGCTCGGGCTGATGGCGGCCGGACGGGTCAACGCGCATCTCGTGCCGCGCTTCGGGCCGGAGTTCCTGTTCCGCCGCGCGATGCGCGGGACCGCGGCGCTCGCGGCAACCCTGCTCGCGGTCGCGTGGCTCGGGCGCGGAGGCTTCTGGGCGCTCGCGATTCCGCTGTTCCTGTTCGTGTCGCTCCTCGGCTTCAATTTCGCCAATGGCTTCGCGCTCGCGCTCGCGCCGTACGGCGCGAGCGCCGGGACCGCCGCGGCGCTCTACGGCACGATGCAGTTCAGTTTCGCCGGCCTTGCCGGCGCCGCGGTCAGCGCGTTCTACGACGGCACCGCGCGTTCGATGGCCGGCGTGATGAGCGCGCTCACCGTGGCCGCAGTCGCGGCGTATCGCGCACTGCGCGCCGGAATCGACTAAGATCCGCGCATGGCAGGTCGAGTTCGCAACGGCCGTGGGGGATGCGGTCCGGACGTTGCGCCGCGCGCGGGAGCGCGGCCTTGATCTTCGGCCGGGCGCTGTGCGGCGACTGGCGCGAGGCGAGCGGTCGCGAGTGGCTCGTGACCAACGGCCTCGGCGGCTATGCCTGCGGCACGATCGCGCTCGCGAACACGCGTCGCTACCACGGCTTGCTGATCGCGAGCCTCCTACCGCCGGGCGAGCGCACGCTCCTCGTCGCGAAGTTCGACGCGGCGGTCGAGTACGACGGCCGCCGGTTCGAGTTCGGTGCAAACGAGTTCGCGGATGGGACGATCGCGCCGCGCGGCTTCGTGCACATCGAGTCGTTCGCGCAGCCGGAAGGAGTGCCGACCTGGCGCTACGCGTTCGCGGACGCGCTCCTCGAGATGCGGCTGTTCATCGCGCCGCTCGCGTCGACCAGCTACGTCGGCTTCACCCTGCTGCGCGGCGCCGGCCGCGCGCGGCTCGAGATCAAGCCCTACGTGACCTACCGGGGACACCACGCGCACGCGCGCGGCGCGCCGGCCTATCGAGTCGAGTCCGACGGCACGGACTGCCGCGTGCTCGCGTTCGACGGTGCGCGACCGTACCGGCTCACGCTCGACGGCGGGCGCTTCGAGACCGAGGGCGCCTGCTACTGGAATTTCTTCCATCGCGCGGAGGCCGAGCGCGGCCTCGACGCGGTCGAGGACCTGTGGATGCCGGGCCGGTTCCATCGAGAGATCGGCGTCGGCGAACGCGCGTACTTCGTCGCGACCGCGGAGGACGCGGCGCCCGTGGACGGCGCCGAGGTGGAGCGGCGCGTCGTCGCGGCGGCCGCGGCCGCCGCGTCGCGACTGCCGCCGTCGGCGCCGCCATGGATCCGGGTGCTCGCGCGCGCCTCGACGCAGTTCCTCGTGCGCCGCGGCGACGGCGGCACCGGCGTGATCGCGGGCTACCCCTGGTTCGGCGAATGGGGCCGCGATGCGATGGTCTCGCTGCCGGGACTCGCGACCGCGCTCGGCCGCCACGATCTCGCGGCGGCGGTGCTGCGCAGCTACGCGCGTCACGTGGATCGCGGGATGCTGCCGAATTGCCTGCCCGCCGGCGACGCCCCGGCGCAATACAACACCGCCGATGCGACGCTGTGGCTCTTCCAGGCGCTGCACGAGCACCTCGCCGCGCGGCCGGACCCGGAGCTCGAGGCGGAGCTCTACCCGACGCTGCTCAAGATCGTGAAGGCGCACGTGCAGGGCACCCGCTACGCGATCGGCGTGGATCCGGCCGACGGGTTGCTGCGCGCCGGCGAGCCCGGCACGCAGCTCACCTGGATGGACGCGAAGCAAGGCGATCACGCGTTCACGCCGCGGGTCGGCAAGCCGGTCGAGATCAACGCACTGTGGCTGAACGCGCTCGACCTCACGATGCGGCTCGCGGAGCGGCACTCGCATCGGGAGGCGTACGCCGCGTGCCGCCGGCTGCGCGCGGCGGCGACCGCGAGCTTCCACCGCTTCTGGAATGCCGAGCGCGGCTGCCTCTACGACGTGATCGACGTCGATGGCGGCACCGCGGTGGACGCGTCGCTCCGGCCGAACCAGCTGATCGCCGCCGCGCTGCCGTACTCGCCGCTGACGGCGCCGGAGCGGCGCGCGATCGTCGACGTCTGTGCCCGCGAACTGCTCACGAGCTACGGCCTGCGCAGCCTCGGTGCGCGCGAGCCGGGCTACCTCGGCGAGTACGCGGGCGACCCGGTCCGCCGCGACTCGGCCTATCACCAGGGGACCGCGTGGACCTGGCTGCTCGGGCCGTTCGCGTGGGCGCACTATCTCGCGTACGGCGATGCGCGTGCGGCCCGGGCGTACCTCGAGCCGGCCGCGCAATTCCTCGATGCCGATTGCATCGGCACCCTCGGCGAGATCGTCGACGGCGACGCGCCGCACACCGCGCGCGGCTGCTTCGCGCAGGCCTGGAGCGTCGCGCAGGTGCTGCACGCGTGGATCCGGCTCGAGCGGCTCGCGGAACCCACGAACGGAGGCGTACGATGAGCGTCGAGCGCGACCGCCTGCAGCGCGACCGTCCCGGCCCGGACGGCTGGCAGCACTGGGGCCCTTACTTGAGCGAACGCCAGTGGGGCACCGTGCGCGAGGACTACAGCCCGGACGGCACCGCCTGGGACTATTTCCCTCACGATCACGCGCGCAGCCGCGCGTACCGCTGGGGCGAGGACGGGATCGCCGGCGTCGCCGACGCCGGGCAGCGGGTCTGCGTGTCGCTCGCGCTGTGGAACGGTCGCGACGCGATCCTGAAGGAACGCCTGTTCGGCGTGACCAATTCCCAGGGCAACCACGGCGAGGACGTCAAGGAGCACTACTACTATCTCGACGCGACGCCGTCGCACTCGTACCTGAAGATGCTCTACAAGTACCCGCAGGCGGCGTTCCCGTACGAGACCTTGATCGCCGAGAACGCGCGGCGCGGGATCGAGGATCCGGAGTACGAGCTGCTCGATACCGGTTGCTTCGCCGAGGATCGCTACTTCGACGTGTTCGTCGAGTACGCCCAGGCCGCGCCCGGCGACCTGCTGATGCGGATCAGCGCGTTCAACCGCGCGGGCGAGGCCGCGGAACTGCACCTGCTGCCGCAGATCACCCTGCGCAACACCTGGAGCTGGCCGTCGCACGCGACGCGCCCGCGGCTCGAAGCGCGCGACGCCACGCACGTCGAGCTCGCGCCCGCGACGCTCGGGATGGGTTTCTGGTACTGCGAGGGCGCGCCGCAGTGGCTGTTCACCGAGAACGAGTCGAACGCCCCGCGGCTGTGGGGGTGCGGGGAACCGGGCTACTTCAAGGACGCGTTCCACGAGCGGATCGTCCACGGCCGCACCGACGCGGTGAATCCGGCCGGGCACGGCAGCAAGGCCGGTGCGTGGCGCCGGGCGACGATCGGCCCGGGCGGCCTGTGGCAATGGCGGCTGCGCCTGACGCGCGAGCCCTGCGCGGCGCCGTTCGGTGATTTCGACGCGACCTTCGACGCGCGCCGCCGCGAGGCCGACGAATTCTACGAGGAACTGCAGGCCGACATCGCGTCGGCGGACGCGCGGCGCGTGCAGCGGCAGGCGTTCGCCGGGCTCGTCTGGAGCAAGCAGTTCTACCACTACGACATCCGCCGCTGGCTCGCCGGCGATCCGGCGCAACCGCCGCCGCCCCCCGAGCGGCACAACGGTCGCAATGCCGGATGGGAGACGCTCGACAACGCGGACATCGTGTCGATGCCCGACAAGTGGGAGTTCCCCTGGTACGCCTCCTGGGACCTCGCATTCCACTGCATTCCGTTCGCGCTGATCGATCCGCGCTTCGCGAAACACCAGCTCGTGCTGCTCACCCGCGAGTGGTACATGCACCCGAACGGACAACTGCCGGCCTACGAATGGGCGTTCAGCGACGTGAACCCCCCGGTGCACGCGTGGGCCGCCTGGCGGGTCTATCAGATCGACCGCAAGCACCACGGGGTCGGCGACCTCGCGTTCCTCGAGCGCGTGTTCCACAAGCTGATGCTGAATTTCACCTGGTGGGTGAACCGCAAGGACCACGCCGGCAACAACATCTTCCAGGGCGGCTTCCTCGGCCTCGACAACATCGGCGTGTTCGACCGCAATCAGCCGTTGCCCGACGGTAGCTGCCTGAATCAGGCGGACGGGACGAGCTGGATGGCGATGTACGCGCTCAACCTGATGCGCATCGCGCTCGAGCTCGCGCAGCACAACAGCGTGTACGAGGACATCGCGAGCAAATTCTTCGAGCACTTCCTGCACATCGCCGAGGCGATGAGCACGCAGTACAACGAAGGCGACGGGCTCTGGGACGAGGAGGACGGGTTCTACTACGACGTGCTCACCTCGCCGAACGGCGCTCACCGGCGGCTGCGGGTGCGCTCGATGGTGGGGCTCATCCCGCTGTTCGCGGTCGAGACGCTCGAGCCCGACCTGCTCGCGAAGCTGCCGGGCTTCCGCGGCCGTCTCGAGTGGCTGCTCGAAGCGCGACCCGACCTCGCCGCGCTGGTCTCGCGGTGGCACGAGCCGGGCCAGGGCGAGCGGCGGCTGCTGTCGCTGCTGCGCGGCCACCGGATCCAGTGCCTGCTGCGGCGGATGCTCGACGAGACCGAGTTCCTGTCGGATTTCGGCGTTCGCGCGCTCTCGAGCGCGTACCGTGATCAGCCGTACCGCTTCGACTGCGACGGGTCGTCGTTCGAGATCCGCTACGCGCCCGGCGAATCGAACACCCGCGCGTTCGGCGGGAACTCCAACTGGCGCGGGCCGATCTGGTTCCCGGTGAACTACCTGATCGTCGAGAGTCTGCAGAAATTCCATCACTATTTCGGCGACGACTTCAAGGTCGAGTGCCCGGTGGGCTCCGGTCGCGAACTGTCGCTGGAGGAGGTCGCGGCCGAGCTCACGCGACGGCTCTCGCGGATCTTCCTCGCGGATGCGACCGGCCGCCGGCCGGTGATGGGCCATCAGCCGAGCGTGCAGGCCGATCCGCATTTCCGCGATTACATCCCGTTCCACGAATACTTCCACGGTGATCTCGGCCGCGGCTGCGGCGCGTCCCATCAGACCGGCTGGACCGGGCTGGTCGCGAAGCTCCTGATGCCGCGGCGGCGCGATCCCGGTTGACCGTGTCCCGCCCCCCAACCGCGACCAGGAGAACGCGATGAGCGAGTCGAATCCCGCCGACCCGAAGCCGAGCGACGAGGAGTGGCGCCGGACCTTGCCCGCCGACACCTACCAGGTGATGCGCTGTCATGGCACCGAGCGCGCCGGGACGAGTCCGCTGAATCTCGAGCACCGCACCGGCCTGTACCGGTGCGCGGCCTGCGGGGAGGCCTTGTTCGAGTCCGCGACGAAGTTCGACAGCGGCACCGGCTGGCCGAGCTTCTACGCACCGCTCCCCGGCGCGGTCGGCGTCACGGTCGATGAACGCTTCGGGATGCGCCGCACCGAAGTGCACTGCGCACGCTGCGGCGGGCATCTCGGCCACGTGTTCCCCGACGGCCCCGAGCCGACCGGCGAGCGCTACTGCATGAACGGCGTCGCGTTGAAATTCGTGGCCAGCGGCTCGTAGACTGACGCGCCGGCGCCGCCGCGAGCGCCACGACACCGCAGGAGACGAGCCGATGAACACCCCGATGCGGCGCTGCGCGCTCGCGATGGCCCTGGGCGCGGTGGCGCTCGCCGCAACCAGCGCATCGGCCGCGGTGCGCGCAACGCCAGCGACCCCGGCAGCCGCCGCGACCTTCGCCGCGACGCGGATCGCGAACTGGCCGGTCCCGGGCGCGGCACTCACCTCGTTCGACATCGGCACCGTGAACGCGGACGGGACCTACGCGTTCTCGGACCGCTCGAATCGCAGCGTCGACCTCTACCGCGTCGCGACCGGGCGGTTCCTCGGCCACGTGACCGGCTTCGCCGGCTACGACAAGGCGCGCGGCTTCGACGCGGCCGGTCCCGACGGCGTGGTCGCGGTCGGGCGGCGCGAATTCTGGGCCGGTGACGGCGACAGCAGCGTGAAGGTGATCGACGTGCGCCGGCGCACGGTCGTCGCGAGCATCCCGACCGGCGGTCGCCGCCGCGTCGACGAGATGACCTACGATGCGCGCGACCATCTGGTCGTGGTCGTGAACAACGCCGACGATCCGCCGTTCGTGAGCCTGATCTCGAGCCGCACGCGCAAGATCGTCGCGCGGCTCCCGCTCCCGCGCGCGACCGACGGCGCGGAGCAGCCGGCCTGGGATCCGGCGACCGGTCTCGTCTATCTGTCGATCCCCGTGCTCGATCACGTCGCGGCGAACGGCGCGGTCGCGGTGATCGATCCGCGCGCGCATCGCGTGCTGCGGTACCTGCCGGTCAGCGCCTGCATGCCCGCGGGTCTCGCGGTCGGCCCGAACGGCCACTTGCTGCTCGGCTGCAGCGACGATGCGATCGCGAAGGGGTTCGCCGCGAAATCCGTGGTGATGAACGCCCGCACCGGCCGGATCGTCGCGACGATTCCCGAGGTCGGTGGCTCCGACGAAGTCGGGTACGACCCGCAAACCGGGCGCTACGTGCTCGCCGCGGTCGCGAATCCCGGCGGGCCGGTGCTCGGCATCATCGACGCGCGCACCGATCGCTGGCTCGGGAACCTGCCGACCGGTCCCTCCGCGCACTCGGTCGCCGTCGACCCCCGGACCGGCAAGGTCCTCGTGCCGGTCGCCGCGCATCCTGGCGCGAGCGTGTGTCCGACGGGCTGCGTCGCGGTCTACGCGCTGCGCGCCGACTGAGCCTCGGGCGGCGGGACCGGCGCAACCGCGACCGGTTCGCTGTAACGGACGCGCAAGCCGCCCCCGGGCCGGTTGTCGAGGCACAACTCGCCGCCGAGGGTGCGGGCGATCCCGCGCATGATCGCGAGCCCGAGTCCGCTGCCCGCGGCGTCCGCACCGGCGCGCAAGCGCTCGAACGGCTCAAACGCCCGCTCGAGGTCCTCGGGCGCGATCCCGGGACCGCTATCCTGGATCTCGACGACGGTGCGCCGACCGCCGCCGACGCCGTCCTCGGTGTAGACCGCGAGATCGACCCGACCGCCCTCGGGCGTGTAGCGCAGCGCATTGTCGAGCGCATTGCGCAGCAAGGTGTAGAGCTGGGTCGGATCGCTCGCGATCGAGGCGCTTGCATCACGGCTCATCCCGAGGTCGACGCGCCGCGCCTCCGCGAGCGGCAACAGGTCCTCGACCACCTGACGCAGCACCGCGGACGGATCGATGACGCGGCGCTCGAGCGCCCGGCCGGATTGCGCGCGGGCGAGACTCAGCAACTGCTCGGTCACCGTGCGGGTGCGCGCGAAGCCCTGCTGAACGCTGCGCAGCCGCTCGCGGGTGGCCGGGGGCAGTTCCCCGTGCGCGAGATTGTCAATCTGCAGACTCAAGGCCGCGATCGGCGTGCGCAGCTCGTGCGCCGCGTCGGCGACGAAGCGACGCTCCCGCTCGATGAGCGCGCCGAGTCGGGCGAGCAGCCGGTTGATCGACGCGACGAACGGTCGCAGTTCCTGCGGAACCCGCTCGACCGGCAAGGGATCCAGGCGCTCGTCGCTGCGTGCGTCGATCTGCGCCGCGAGCGTGTGGATCGGCCGCAGGCCGCGTCGCACGACCCAGGCCGACAGCAGCACGAGTACCGGGATCAGCGCGAGGACCGGCGACAACGCGTACTGCGCGCTGTCGAGCGCCGCCTCGTCGGGCACCGCGGTGCGCTGCGCGACCGCGACGCGTCCCGCGCGCCCACGGCTCACGTACACGCGCCAGTCGTGCCCATCGACGCTCACCGTGTGCATGCCGTCGCGCAACGCCGGCGGCAGGTGCAAGGGCAGCATCGAACGGCCGTCCTCGAGTCTCTCGACCACGACCGCGGTCGTCGCATCCTCCGCACGCCCTGGCGGTGCGAGCACCGCCGCCGGCAGCTCGCCGCGGTCGCGCACCAGGCTCGCGACCTGGCGCAATTGCAGATCCTGCAGCTGCTTCGCGCCCTGCAGCCCGAGCAGCGAGGATATCGCGGCCGTGCCGAGCGCGACGACGATCAGGCTCGCGGTGATCCACGCCCACAGTCGAAACAGCAGCGAGTGCGTCGCGGGACGGCGCCACGCCACGCGCCGGCTCATGATCCGGCACCCTCCGCCGGGGTGCGATCCGGGGCGACCCGCCAGCCGACACCGCGCACGTTCTGGATCACGGCGGCGCCGAGCTTCTTGCGGATCGCGTGGATCAGGAACTCCACCGCATTGCTCTCGACTTCCTCGCCCCAGCCGTAGATCCGCTCCTCGAGCTCGCGCCGCGACAGAAGTGCCCCGGGGCGCAGCAGCAGCGCGTGCAGCAGCGCGAATTCTCGGTTCGACAGGCGCGCGCGCTCCTCGCCGGCGCGCGCCTCGCGGGTCGCCGGGTCGAGCTCCACGACGCCGTTGCCGAGCACCGGACGGCCCTGTCCGCCCTTGCGGCGCGCGATCGCACGCAAGCGCGCGAGCAGTTCCCCGGCGGCAAACGGCTTCACGAGGTAATCGTCGGCACCGAGATCGAGTCCGCGGATCCGCTCCTCGACGCCGTCGCGCGCGGTCAGGATCAACACCGGCAGGTCCTTGCCCGCGGCGCGCAGCGTCCGCAGCACGTCCAGCCCGTCCATGCCCGGCAATCCGAGATCGAGCAGGACCGCCTCGTACGTCACGGCGACGGCGCTCGCGAGCGCCGTCGGCCCATCGCGGACCCAATCGACCGCGTGCGCGGCGTCGCGCAGCGCCTGCAGCGTCGCCGCGCCGAGCATCGGGTCGTCTTCGACCAGCAGGATCCGCATCCCGGGTACCATACCCGGATCTTGGCGGTCGGCAAGGGCCGTGCCGATCGGGGTCCGACCCTCAGTCTCGCCTAAGTCGACCCTGCGATAATCGCGTTTCCGCGAGGCACGAAGCCGATGACCCAGCGTACCGACACCGCCCCTCCGAGTCCGCCGCGAACGCGGCCGCTCGCGCGTCTCGCCGCCGGCGCGCTCGCGCTCGCGCTCGCCGGCTGCGCGATCTATCGACCCTCGCCGCTACCGCGCGGGCCCGAACTCGCGCCGTCGCTCCCCGCGAAAGCGCCCCGGCCGCTCGACCTGGATCAGATCGCGACGCTCGCGGTGCTCAACAACCCCGACCTGAACACCGTGCGCGCACGGCTCGGCGTCGCTCAGGCACAGGCGTTCGCCGCCGGGATCCTGCCGAACCCGCAGTTCAACTTCAGCAGCGACCGCCCGATCGACCGCGTGAACGCCCCGGCCGACCCCCGCTACCCGGAATATCACGCCTACGGCTTCGGACTGTCGATCGACCTGCGGGCGCTGCTCACCCAGCACAGCCGGCACGCGGCGGCGCACGCCGCGCTGCGTCAGGCGCGCGAGGAACTGCTGTGGCGCGAGTGGCAGACGGTCGCCGAGGCACGCTTGCTGTACGTCGCGCAAACGCTCGCCGACCGGCGCCGCGCACTACTCGACCCGTCGGCCGCCGCGTTCGCGCGCGCCGCCGCGCGCTCGCGCCGCGCACTCGCCGAGGGCAACGTCGCGCGCGACCAGGCGGATGCGGACCAGGCGATCCTGGTCGCGGTTCGCGCCCAGGCGACCGCGGCCGCACGCGAGGCGAATCAAAGCGAGCGGGCGCTGCGGGCGCTCCTCGGGCTCGCGCCGCAGGTCGAGGTGCCGCTCGCGCCGCTGCCGGCGCCACCGATCCCGAGCCGTGCTGCGATCGAAGCCGCCACCCGCGCCTTGCCGCAGCGACGACCGGATCTGCGCGCGTTGCGCGCCGGGTATCGCAGCCAGGAGGAGCAGGTGCGCATCGCGGTGCTGTCGCAGTTCCCGAACGTCGTGATCGGCGTGAACCGGGCGCGCGACTTCTCCGACGTGCACTCGCTCGGCGATGCGGTGTCCTTCGACCTGCCGCTGTTCGATCGCGGCCAGGGCGAGATCGCGATCCAGCGCGCGACCCGCGCGCAGCTGCGCGCCGAGTACCTCGCGCGGCTCGATCAGTCGACCGCGGACGTCTGGCAGCTTTGGAGCGATCTGCGGCGCCTGCACGCCCAGCTCGAGGATCTCGACCGGCGGGTTCCCCGGCTCGCGCGCACGGTGAGCGCCGCGCGGCGCGCGTACCGGGCAGGGAACTACCCGGCCGCGAGCTATCTCGGCCTGGTCGGCGCGTATCTCGGCGCCGCCGGCACCCGGATCGACGTGCTGCAGTCCCTGTGGTCGGACTCGATCGCGCTCGCGACCTTGACCGGTACCCAAGTCGAACCGGCGATCGTCGCCGGTCACGAGGCGAATCCCACATGAAACACGTTCCCTGGATCGCCGCGGCCAGCGCCGCGGTCCTCGCCGTGGCGTGCCGCGGCGGCCTGCCGACTGCGACCGCCGACGACGCCGTCAGCGTGCTGGTGCAGACCATGCCGCTGGTGCGCGGCCGCCTGCCGCGCACGCTCGTCGTGTACGGCCGGGCGCGCCCCGCGCCCGATGCCCGGCTCGCGCTGATGGCGCCCGTCGCCGCGCGGGTCGCGGCGGTGTACGTGCACACCGGACAGTCGGTCGCGAAGGGCGCGGCACTCCTCGCGCTCGTCCCGACCCCGACGACCGCGGCCGCGTACCAGGCGGCGGTGTCCACCGAACGCGTCGCGCGCGATGCGCTCCTGCGCACGCGGCAGTTGCTCGTGGCACGCCTCGCGACCGAGACTCAGGTCGCCGCGGCCGCCAAGACCGAGAGCGATGCGCGCGCGACGCTCGCGGCACTGCGGGCCCAGGGCGCGGCCGGCCTCACGACCCTGCGCGCGCCGGCCGCTGCGGTGGTCACGACGCTGAGTGCAATCCCGCAATCGATCGTCACCGAAGGCAGTCCCCTCGTCGAGCTCGCGCGCACGCGATCCCTGGTGCTGGTCGCCGACGCGATGCCCGGGCAGGCGCTCGAGGTCACGGCCGGCGATCCGGTGAGCGTCGCGCCGATCGGCGCTCGCGGAACGTTCGCCGCGCGGGTCGCGATCCGCGGTGCCGCGGCGGATCCCGCGACCGGGCTCGTGCCGATCGACATCCCGCTGCGCGCGGGCCGGATGCTCCCCGGTGAAGCGGCGGAAGCGACGATCACGGTCGCCGTGGTGGCCGGATTCGTGGTTCCGCACGCCGCGGTGCTGGTGAACGAGCGCGGCGCGACCTACCTCGTGCAGGTCGAAGCGGGCGTCGCGAAGCTCGTTCCGGTGCACGTCGCGGTCGCGGGCGGCGATCGCGACGTCGTCAGCGGCGCGCTCGACCCGCGCGCGCCGATCGTGCTCGCGGGCGCGTATCAGCTGCAGGACGGCATGAAGGTGCGCGACGCGAATCCGGCCGCGAAGACTGGCCGATGAATTTCGTCCGGCTGCTCGAGAACAATCGCGTCGCATTCCTGTGCGTCGCGTTCGCGCTCGCCGCGGCGGGCGTGTTCGCCGCGATCGGGCTGCCGGTCGGGCTGTTCCCGGTCACGAGCTTCCCGCGGATCCGGATCGAGGTGAGCGCCGGCAGCATGCCGGCGAAGCAGATGCTGGTCGACGTCACCCAGCCGCTCGAGGAAGCGGCCCGTGCGGTCCCGGGCGCGGTCGACGTCGTGTCGACGACCTCGCGCGGCGCGGCCGAGATCTTCGTCGACTTCCCCTGGGGGTCGGACATGAACCAGGCGCTGCTGCGGGTCTCCACCGGATTCGCGCAAGCGCTGCCGAACCTGCCCGCGGGGACGACCTACGACGCGATCCAGATGAGCCCGAACGTGATCATGCCGTTCGTCTCCTACGCGTTGATCTCGAACACCGTCTCCCCGGCGGACCTGCGCCGGCTCGCGAAGTACCAGATCGGGCCGCTGCTGACCGGGATCCCCGGGATCCGGCGGGTCGGCGTGACCGGCGGCAAGACGCCGGAAGTCGAGGTGCGGATCGACCCGATGAGGCTCGCCGCGGTCGGACTGTCGCTCAGCGACGTCTCGCAGGCGATCGCGGCGTCGAACACGATCAGCGCGGTCGGTCGGCTCGAGGACAACGACCTCCTGTACCTCGCGATCGACAACAACGCGTTCACCTCGGTCCGCTCGGTCCGCAACGTGACCCTGCGGACCGCGAAGGGCGGCCTCGTGCGCCTCGGCGAGGTCGCGAGCGTGCGTCTCGGCTCGGTCCCGCAGTGGCTGCTGGTCGACGACAACGGCAAGCCCGCGGTCACCTTCGACGTGTACCAGCAGGATACCGCCGACTCCCTGAGCCTCGCGAAGCTCGTGCAGGCGAAGCTCGACGCGTTCATGCGCACGCAACCGAAGGCGATCGAGCTCTACAAGTGGTACGACCAGACCGAACTCGTGCGCTCCTCGATCGGCGCGGTCGAGGAAGCGATCCTCATCGGGCTCGTGCTCGCCGCGATGGTCGTGTTCGCGTTCCTGCGCAACTGGCGCGTCGCGACGGTCGCGATCGCGATCGTGCCGCTATCGGTGCTGGTCACGATCCTGCTGCTCTACGGACTCGGGATGACGTTCAACATCATGACGCTCGGCGGGATCGCCGCGGCGATCGGCCTGCTGATCGACGATGCGATCGTGATGATCGAGCACATCGCACGGCGAGCCGGCGCACCGGGCCACGACGATGCGAATGCCGCAGTGCTGCCCGCGGCGCGCGAGTTCCTCGCGCCGCTGTTCGGGTCGAGCCTCGCGACGATCATCATCTTCGTCCCGCTCGCGTTCCTCTCCGGCATCACCGGGGCGTTCTTCAAGTTCCTGTCGCTCACGATGGCCTCGGCGCTGCTGATCTCCTACGCGCTCACCGCACTGATCGTGCCGCTGCTCGCCCACCAGATCATCGACTTTCGCCGCTGGAAGGACCCGGCCCACGGTCGCGAGACCTGGCTGACGCGCTGGCAGGGGCGCGCGCTCGAGACCTTGTTCGCGCGGCCGGCCTGGATCGGCGTCGCGCTCGCGCTGCTGATCGGCGGGGGGTACCTCGCGTACCGGCACGTCGGCACCGGCTTCCTGCCGCGGATGGACGAGGGCGGCTTCGTGCTGGATTACCAGACCGCGCCCGGCACCTCGCTCGCCGAGACCAACCGGGAGATCGGCGAGGTCGAGGCGATCCTGCGCAAGAACCCGTACGTCTACACGTTCTCGCGCCGAACCGGCGCCGGCCTCGGTGGCGACCTGACCGAGTCCTACCAGGGCGACTTCTTCGTGCGGTTGAAGCCGGCCTCGACCCGGCCGCCGATCTGGAAGGTGATGGACGCACTCGACACCCGGATCACCAACGAGGTGCCGGGGATCCAGTTCGACACGCACGAGCTCCTCGACGACATGATCGGCGACATGGTCGGCCGCCGCCAACCGGTCGTGATCGAACTGACCGCAAAGAATCCGGACGTGCTCGATGCGGTCGCGCCGAAGGTCGCCGATGCGATCGCGACCGTGCCCGGCGTGCAACCGGCGTCGATCAACAACGGCGTGATCCCGGCCGGCGACGCGCTCGAGGTGCACGTGAACGCCGCCGCCGCAGCGACCCAGGGCATGACCGCGATGGAGGTCGAGGGGCAGCTGTATCACTACCTGCACGGCACGGTCGTCACGCGCTATCTCGGCCAGGTGCAGGACGTCGGCGTGCGGGTGTGGCTCGACTCGCCGCGCGGCAGGGTCTATCGCCAGCAACTCGCCGAACTGCCGATCCGTGCGCCCGACGGGCACCTGTTCCCGCTCGGCACCGTCGCGACCACGACCTTCGTCAGCGGCCAGCCGGAGATCACCCGCGACAATCTCGCGCAGGTCGTCGCGGTCACCGCCGAGATCGGCGGCGGGCACGATCTCGGCTCGACGATCGCCGGCGTGAAGCGCGCGCTCGCCGCCCCCGGCGTGCTGCCGGCCGGCGTGTACTACTCGATCGGCGGCGCCTACAAGCAACAGCAGATGGCCGTGAAGGGCATGATCAAGGTGTTCGCGGCCGCCGCAATCGCCGAGTTCATCCTGATGCTGTTCCTGTACGGGCGGCTGTGGCTGCCGCTGATCATCCTCGCGAGCGCGGTGATCTCGAGCGGGGCGGTGTTCATCGGCCTGTGGGCGACCGGCACGGAGTTCAACATCACCGCGATGATGGGCATGGTGATGATCGTCGGCATCGCGACCGAGATGGCGATCTTCTTCGCGTCCGAATACCAGGCGCTCGAACGGGACCTGCCGACCCGCGAGGCGCTGACCGCGGCTGCACGCAACCGGCTGCGCCCGATCGTGATGTCGACGCTCGCGATGATCCTCGCGCTGATCCCGCTCGGGGCGGCGATCAGCGGATCGGGCGATCAGATGCTGCAGCCGCTGGCGATTGCGATCATCGCCGGCATCATCGTGCAGCTGCCGCTGGTGCTGGTCGTGATGCCGGTCGTCGTCGGCTGGACCCGGCGTCGCGCTTAAACCGCACCTGTCGGCTTCGAAGACCGGCTCGGAAAATCCCGCGTCATGCGCGCCTTCACGACCGCACGCAGTTCATCGGAAAGTTCCGTGTGATCGAGCCTCTTCAGCAGTGTCGGCAAGCCCGTGAGCCCGCGCTTGGCGAGTTCCCGGGTGAACTCGCGGTCCTTCTCGCGTCCGGCGACATACTTGGAGATCGCGAGATCATGGATCTCGAGGCACAGACCGGTCACGCCATTGGTGTTGGCGTTGTTGACCGGGACCAAGCGATCGCGCCATCCCGCCGGTAGGATCGCCGTGTCCTCGCCGACGCCCTGCGCGTAGTAGCCAAACAATTCGTGAAATGCCGATCCCTCCCCGATGGCGCCGTCGATGAGGTCGGCACGCTCCGGGTGATGCAGAGGATAGACGTCCGCCTCGATCGACCGAACGAGCAATCCCGGTGCCTCCGGGAATGAACCCAGAATGGACTGGCTACCGATGACGATGATCTCGGGATCGTTCGCGATCGCGCCGGCCGCGCGAATGACGTGCTCAAGATCGGAGCGCCGCATGGATGCGCCGGCGTTCCTCCGCCGATAACAGACCGGCAAATGGCGAGGACTGCCGCAACTCGGCCGCGCGCTCGCTGGGTTCCGTCATGATCGAGGCGATTTCCGTCGCCGGTCGTTCGAGGATCTCCTCCCACTGGCGCAGCCCCTCGGGGAGGCCTGCGGAATCGCGAGCCTTCCAGCGTCGGATGTTCCGGCGCGCGCGCTCGACCAGCGCCGGGTCTCGCAACATCCTCTCGGCGATCAGCACGTGCATCACCAAGCTGCGCACCTCCAGACGGCGGTGCGATGAATAGGGGGGTATCGCGACGGGGCCCGCCTCGATCCACCTCGACACTTCTTTGAGTCCCTGCGCGTTGCGCCGGACGCGCAAGCGGCGCATGCGCTCCGCGTTGCTGAGCGCCCGGCCGGTGGCCGGCCGGCCGCGCGGCTTCGATCCCGGGATCTCCATGCAATTAATGTAACGGGTTACGATAATATTTGCAAAGGCGTCGCTGCGGGGGGACCCTCGTCGCGTTATTGCCCGCCGAACCCCAGCCGGGCGTAGCCGGACGGATCAACCCGGCGGATCCGCCAGGCGCGCAGCGCGCCGAGCGCACCGGCGACGAACACGAGCGCCGGCAGCACGATCCGCAGCGGACCGGCCGAGCCGGTGAGCACGTCGAAGTGGATCACCGCGAGCGCGAGCACGGCGCCGAGCGCGCCGCTCGCGACGATCGGCGCGATCCGGGTCCGGAACGCGCCGCCTTTCCCGCCGTTGCCGCCCTCCCCGCCGTGGCGGCGTGCGAAGAACACCGGCACCGCGACCGACGAAAGCGCCATCAACGCGATCACGCCGAGCGTGCCGACGTTCGTGAGCCACGAGAACAGCGTGAGCACGGGATCGAGCCCTGAGAGCGCGAACACCGCAAGCACCGCGGCCGCGAGCACCGTCTGGGTCGCGGAACCCGTATGCGGACTCGCGTGGCGCCGGTGCGTGCGCCCGAGCGCGCGCGGCAGCAGGCCGTCGCGGCCGAGCGCGTAGAAGTAGCGCGCGGCGGCATTGTGGAACGCGAGCAGCCCCGCGAACACGCTGGTCACGAACAGCACGCTCATCGTCGCCGACAGCCACGACCCGACGTACTGGGTCGCCAGGTCGAACACGAAGCGGGTCGGATCGGCAAGCGATTTGAGGTGCGCGACCAGACCGCCCGCCCCGGCGCCGTTCACCAGGCACCACAGCGAGAACGCGTAGAAGCCACCGATCAACAGCACCGACAGATAGGTCGCCCGCGGAATCGTGCGTTCGGGATCGCGCGCCTCCTCGCCGTAGATCGTCGTCGCCTCGAAGCCCATGAAGCCCGCGAAACAGAACAGGATCGCGATCGCCGGCGACCCGCTCAAGGCCGCCGCGGGCGTGAACGGGACCCACGTGATCCCGTGCGCGCCGCCGGCGTGCAGGATCGCGACGTCGAGAATCAGCATCGCGACGTATTCGCCGGTCACGAGCACCGCGAGAATCCTCGCCGACAGGTCCACCTGCCGGTAGCCGAGGACCGCGACCGCGGCGAGCGCCGCAAACGAGTAGTCGTACCACGGCCAGTCGAGGTGCGCGGTCTGCAGCAGCAACGCCCGCGCGGCGGTGCCGAACATCCCGTAGATCCCGATCTGCATCGCGTTGTAGGCGACGACCGCGATCAGCGCCGCCGCCCCGCCTGCGATCCCGCCGAGCCCGCGCGCCGCGAACGAGTAGAAGCCACCGGCGGTCACGACGTGGCGCGCCATCGCGGTATAGCCCGCGGCGAACAGCAGCAGCACGACGACGCAGGCGAGCAGCGCCGCGGGCATCCCGGCCCCGTCGCCGAACATCATCCCGATCGGGAAGCCGCCGGCGATCGCGACCAGGGGACCGGCCGCGGATACGACGAAGAACGTGACCGCGCCGACCCCGACCGCATCGCGCCGCAGTCGGTTCGACTCGCGCGCATCCGCGGTCGCGGTCAAACGCTGCGCTCGAACGCGGCGTAGAGCGCGTCCGCGAGCACGTCGATCTCGGCGCGCTGGATCACGAGCGGCGGCGACAGGATGATCTTGGTGCCGACCGGCCGCACCAGCGCGCCGGCCTCCCGGGCCGCCGCGGCGACCCGGTCGGCGTAGCCCGCGGTCGGATCGATCGGCTCGCGGGTCTTCTTGTCCTTCACGAGGTCCAGCGCGACCATCAGGCCCTTGCCGCGCACCTCGCCGACCGCGGCGAAGCGCTCGAGCGGCTTGACCCGCTCCATCAGGTACGCGCCCTGACGGGCCGCATTGCCCGGCAGATCCTCGTCGCGCACGATCGCGAGGCTCGCGAGCGCCGCGGCGCACGCGACCGGATGGCCGGCGTAGGTGTAGCCGTGCATCATCGCGCCGGTGAAGCTCT
Organism: Gammaproteobacteria bacterium; assembly: GCA_028870355.1. Classification (GTDB taxonomy): domain Bacteria; phylum Pseudomonadota; class Gammaproteobacteria; order Steroidobacterales; family Steroidobacteraceae; genus Bog-1198. The sequence continues at coordinate 20,013 of JAGWPU010000014.1, forward strand.
GGTTGTCGTAGAACGCCGCCGCGATGCGCTCGTTCACCCCGGTCGCGCCGAGCGGCACGTAACCCGAGGAGATCCCCTTCGCGAGGCACACGATGTCGGGCTTCACGCCCCAGCCGCGGCAGCCGAACATCGAGCCGCTGCGGCCGAAGCCGGTCACGACCTCGTCGGCGATCAACAGCACGCCGTGCCGATCACAGACCTCGCGCACCAGCGGCCAGTAGTTCGCCGGCGGCACGATCACCCCGCCCGCGCCCTGGATGGGCTCGGCGACGAACGCGGCAACCGTGTCCGGGCCCTGGAACACGATCTCTCGTTCCAGGAGCTCCGCGCAGATCCTGCCGAGCTCCTTCGGATCCTCGGTGAAGGGATTGCGATAGGTCCACGGCGTCTCGACGTGGAAGCATCCGGGCAGGAGCGGCTCGTAGTTGCGCCGGAACACCGTGTTGCCGTTCACCGACGCGCCACCGAAGTGCGTGCCATGGTAGCCCTGCTTCAGGCTGATGAACTTCACCCGGTCGGCCTGTCCGGTGAGCTTCCAGTACTGTCTCGCGAGCTTCAGCGCGGTCTCGATCGCATCCGACCCGCCGGAGTTGTACACGAAGCGCACGATGCCTTCGGGCGCCATCATCGCGTGCAACACCCGCGAGAGCTCCTCGGCACGCGGATGGCTGATCCCGTCGAACAGCTGGAAGTACTCGAGCTCCTCGAGCTGCGCGACGATCGCGGCCTTCACCTCGCGACGGTTGTGGCCGACGTTCACGTTCCACAGGCCGGCGACGCCGTCGACCAGGCGGTGCCCGGCCTCGTCGATCACGTGGCAGCCGTCGCCGCGCACGATGCGGATCGGCTTGCGCCGGCGCATCTCGCCCGGGTGCAGCATCGGGTGCCAGAAATAGGTCTCTTCGGTCGCGGATGCGGTGTCGACGGCGTTCATCGGGGCCTTCCTCGCGGCCTCCCCGGCCGCCGTGATAGACTCGAAATCGTTCGAGTATATGATCTAGTCCGCTCGCGTCAAGGAGTCCGATGCCGCCCCGGGCAACCGCCACAGCGTCCCCGTTCCTCGCCACCCGCCGCAAGGCGCCGCGCGCCCGCGGGCTCGCCCGCCGGGAGCGCCTGCTCGACGCGGCATGGGACCTGATCGCGGAGCGGGACCTGGGCGCGGTGAGCCTGGTCGACGTCGCCGCTCGCGCCGAAGTGCCGGTCGGCTCGGCCTATCACTACTACGACGACATCCGCGAGGTGTACGAGGCGCTCGCCGCGCGCGTCGCGGCCCAACTCCTGGAGCGGCACGCGGCGCCGCTGCGCCGGCGACCGCGCCGCTGGGCACAGGTGGTCGAGGAATTGATCGATCGCGGCGTCGCATACTTCAACGAGCACCCCGCGGCGGCCGGTCTGCTGATCGGCCCGCAGACCCCGCCGCAACTGAAATTCCGCGACCGCGAGCGCGATCGGGTGCTCGCGCAGGTGTTCGAGTCGCAGGTCGACGCGCGCTTCGAGTTGCCGCGGTTCGCCGAGCGTCCGGCGGTGTTCTTCCGCGCGCTCGAGATCGCCGATCTGATGTTGAGTCTGTCGATCGTCGACGACGGCGTGATCACGCCCGCGATGACCGCCGAGGCGAAGCGCGCATGCATCGCGTACCTCGGCAGCTACGTTCCCGCGGTCCTGCCCCGCCGTCGGCTAGCGGCGCGGCCGCCGCGACGCTCAGCCCTTCGGGGTCTTTGACACCGCGCGCCCGTGCGCCGCGTCCCACTTCTCGACCGCGGCCATCGTGTACGCGACGTGATGGTCGGGATTGAGCGCGGTATAGGTATAGAGGATCCGATCGTCGGGCGCGATCACGTAGGAGGTGCGGTTCGCGTACTTCGGGTCGAGCCACAGCACCGCGTCATAGGACTTCATGATCTTCTGATTCGCGTCCGAGGCGACCGGAAACGCCTTGCGGCAATCGGTCACCGAGAACTTGTTCAGCGTCGCGATCGTGTCGTGCGAGACCCCGATCACGGTCGCGCCGAGTTGCTTGAACTTCGGCATCGCAGCCGCGAAATCATGCGCCTCGATCGTGCAGCCCTTGGTGAAGGCGGCCGGATAGAAATAGAGCACCACCGGACCCTTCGCGAGCGCGTCCGCGAGAGAGAACGTGAACGGCTTGCCGGCGAGCGTCGCCTCGGTCGTGAACAGCGGCGCCTTCGCACCCACCTTGAGCGCCGCGAATGCCGGCGCCGCGGCGATCGAACCGGCGAGCGCCACGAGAATGAGTCGCTTCATCGCGATGACCCTCTTGGAGGAGAAGCCTCAGGAACGCGAGTGTGCGCCAAGGCGCGAATGCGATCAATACGCATTGCGGTCGGCTCCCGATCGGCCGCGCGCTCGTCTCAGTCGAGTTCGGCCTGGAGCGCGGCGACCACGCGGTCGACGTCCTCGTCGCGCATCGCGGGGAACAGCGGCAGCGTCACGGTCTCGCGCCCGATCCGCGCGGCGTTCGGATAGTCCTCGGCCCGGAAGCCGTGCTGCCGGTAGAACGTCATCCCGGGGATGCAGGGGTAGTGCACGCCGATCCCGATCCCGCGGGCGGCCATCGCCCGCTGGAACTGCGGTCGGGAGATCCCGCGTGCAACGAAGTCGATCAGCACCGTGACCATGTGCCAGCTGTGGCCCTCGTCGCCGCGCGCCGGCAGCATGACCCGGTCGAAGTCCGCGAGGCGCTCGAAATAGCGCGCCGCGAGGAGCCGCCGGCGCGCGTTGAACTCATCGAGACGGCGCAATTGCCCGAGCCCGACCGCGGCGGCGACGTCGGAAAGGTTGCTCTTCGCGCCCGCGAACTCGACGTCGATCTCGCCGTCGGCGTTGCGCCGGATCCCGTGGAAGCGGTGCCGCTCGATGCGCTCGACGAGCGCGGCGTCCGTGGTCGCGATCGCGCCGCCCTCGATCGAGGTCATGTTCTTGTTCGGATGGAAGCTGAACACCGCGACGTCGCCGAAGCTGCCGATCGGCCGGCCCCGGTGGCGCGTGCCGATCGCGTGCGCGGCGTCCTCGACGACCCGCAGCCGGTGGCGCTCGGCGATCGCGAGCAGCGCGTCCATATCGACCGCGAGCCCGGAGAAGTGCACCGGCATGATCGCCTTGGTGCGCGGCGTGATCGCCCGCTCGACCTGGCCGACATCGAGATTGCGCGAGGCGAGATCGACGTCGACGAACACCGGGGTCGCGCCCGCGCGCACGATCACGTTCGCGCTCGCCGCGAAACTCATCGCCGGCACGATCACCTCGTCGCCCGGACCGACCCCGCACGCGAGCAACGCGATCTCGAGTCCCTCGGTCGCCGAGGTGAGCGCCCGCACGGTGCGCGCACCGCCGAGGTAGTCGGCAAGCGCCGACTCGAATTCCAACACCCGCGGTCCGCTCGCGAGCTGTCCCGAGCGCAGCACCGCGGCGACCGCCGCGATCGTCGCCTCGTCGAGCGTCGGACGGGTGAACGGCAGAAAATCCTTCATGTGACACTCCTCGATACCAGCACGACGCCACCGCAGATCAGCGCGATGCCGAGCAGGCGCTCCGGCGTCAGGGCCTCGCCGAGCCACAGCGCCGAGGCGAACGCGACGACGACGTACCCCAGCGACAGCATCGGGTACGCGACGCTGACCGGCGCCTTCGCGAGCGCCGCGAGCCACACGCACAGGCTCGCCGCGTAGCAGGTCATTCCGAGCCAGAACGGCGGGCTGCGCAGCAGCACGCCGATGCTCGCGACGAGCGTCGCGAGATCGAAGCGCGTGAACGCGGCGAGCGGCCGGGTCGCCACCTTCAGCGCGAGCTGCGCCGCGGCGTTCAGGCCGACGCCGCTCAGGATCAGCACCCAGGTGAGCACGCTCATCGCCGCGACACCAGCACCCGGTGCCCGTCGCGCCCGAGTACCCGCATCGGCACGCCGCGCGCGGCGAGGCTCTCGTACAAGGATCGCTCCATCACCGCGCAGGCCCGCCCCGAGGCTTGCCAGCGCGCGACGAACCCCGCGATCGTCGGGATCTCGCGGTCCGGCGCGTACTGCAATCCGTAGTTGAGCTCGCCGCGATAGGAGGCGAGATCCACCGTACGCCGCCAGTAGAACGGCAGCGTCTGGTCGTAGGTCGCGACGCTGTAGATCGGCACGGTCCGGTCGACGGCCGGCAACGACTCGGCGAGGCCCCGGCCCGAGTAGAGCGGCGCGACCAGCGTCGAGGCGCGGATCAGCAGCAACACCCCGAGGCACCAGCCGGCGCCGAGGAACACCGCCCCGCCGGTCGGATCGCGGTCCCGGCGCACCAGCACGAACGCGGCGGTCAGCGCGAGCACGAGCGCGATCCGCAGGATCGGGCCCGCGAGCGGCAGGAAGTACGCCCCCTGCGCGCTACCGGCGAGCAGTCGGGGCAGCGCGAAGTGCACGGCGACGAACGCGATGGCGACCGCGAGCGTGATCGCGGCCGCGACGATCGTGTCCCGCCGCAGCGCCGAGGCCGGGCGCAGCGCGATCAGGATCGCAAGCGGCGGCATCACCGGCAGGAGATACGGCACGAGCTTCGAGTCCGAGATCGAAAAGAAAAGAATCGTGAACGCGATCCACACCCACAGGAATCGCGACGGATCGAATACCGGCACGGGCTTTCTTGCCCGCCAGCCGGTGAGGAGCACCCTTCCAGCGGTCACGGTCCACGGGAGCGAGCCGGCGGCGTACACGCCGAGGAAGTACCACCACGGCGCCTCCCGATCGGCAAGCGGCGTCAGATACCGCTCGATGTGCTGGCGGACGATGTAATAGTGCAGGAAGCCCGGCAATCGCTGCTCCGCGAGCCAGTGCCAGGGCAGCGCGATCGCCACGAACACCGGCACGCCCACGCCGAACGACAGACGCTTCCAGATCGACGCGTCGCGCGCGATGAGCGAGTACAGCACCAGGCTCGCCGCGGGAATCGCGAGCGCTTCGAGGCCCTTGGTCAGCACGCCGAGCGCGGCGGCCGCCCACGCGAGCACCATCCAGCGCCGCTCCGCCTCAGGGCGGACCTGCGCGAGCAGGAACGCGGCGAGCGCGGCCGTGAGGTAGAAGCACAGGCTCATGTCGAGCGAGAGCATCTGGCCGATCACCGGGAACAGCGCGAGACTCGCGAGCACCGCCGCCGCCCGCCACGCCGCCCGCTCGTTCCACAGCGCGCGCACCAGGAAGAACACGATCAGGAGCGTCCCGAAGGCGGTCAGCGTCGGATAGAGCCGCGCCGAGAACTCGGACAGCCCGAACAGACGGTAGCTCGCCGCGGTCGCCCAGTACTGCAACGGCGGCTTCTCGATGTAGATCAGCCCATCGAGGTGCGGGATCACCCAGTCGCCGCCGACCAGCATCTCTCGCGGAATCTCCGCGTACCGGCCTTCGTCGGGATTGAACAATGGCCGGGTCGCGATCACCGAGAACCACACGAGCACGACGAGCGCCGCGAGCAGCACGAACAGCCCCCGGCCGGCGAACGGCGAGCCGCTGCCCTCCTCCCGCGGCGCCGGGTCCGCGTCGCTCGCCGAGCCGCTCACGCCGCGACCTCGAGCGGCTCCGCCGGCGCCGCGAGGAGCCCCGAGCGGCCCGGGACGCCACGCATCACGACCGGCGCGGTCGGCAAGGCGTGCTCGGTCGCGAGCGCGTGGATCGTCGCGACCCGGCCGACGGCGACGCCCGCGTCGCGCCAGCGCGCGAGCAGGCGCTCGAACGCGCCCAGGAGCCGCTGGCCTTCGAGCTCGGCGTGCAAGGTGAACACCTGCAGCCGCGGCGCGTCCGGCGCCACCGAGCGCGCGAACACCGCGTCCGCGACGCTCGACTCGTCGACGCCGTCGACGCCGAGCAGCTCATCGAAGGTCGGCAGCGTCGTCGGCAGCTGCGCACACGCGCCCGGCGCACGCGCCGCGGCCGCCGACTCGTCCGCGAGCCGCGGCCAGAACGGCTCCGAACCGCGGGTGTCGCTCGCATACGCCAGACCGTACTCTCGCTCCAGCGCGAGCGCGGTGTCGTTGATCTGCCAGCCGGCGGCCGCGTGCGAACGCGGCGGCGCGCCGAACACGCGCGCGAACGCCTCGATCCCGCGCGCGAACTCGGCTCGCGTCCACTCGGGGGTCGCGCCCACGACGCGATCCTGCCAGCGCACGTGATCATAGGTGTGCAGGCCCACTTCGAACCCGCGATCGCGCACCGCACGCATCTCGTCGCCCGCCGCGCGGCCGATGTCCGGCCCGGGGAGCAGCACCCCGTACAGGAGCGTGCGCACCCCGTAGTGCTTCAGCACCGAGGTGCGAGCGACCTTCTTCGCGAAGCCCGGCCGGAACGCACGGCGCAGCGCGCGCCCGGTGTGGTCCGGTCCGACCGAGAAATAGAAGGTCGCGTCGAGCCGCTCGCGCGCGAGGAGCGCGGCGAGCCGCGGCACGCCCTCGCGCGTCCCGCGCAACGTGTCGACGTCGACCTTGAGGCCGACGTGCACGCGTTCACGCATCACGCGACAGCAGGGCCGAGGCCGACGGCAGCGCGTGCGCGTACGCGTCGAAGATCGCGTTCAGCGCGGTCCGCATGTCCGTCTTCGGCGTCCAGCCGAGATCCGCGGTCGTGTTCGCGATCGACGGCAGCCGCGCCGGGATGTCCGCGTAGCCCTTGCCGTAGTACTGCATCGCCGAGACCTCGACGAGCTGCGTCTGGCGCGCGGTCGGCGCGTACTCCGGGCGCGAGCGCGCGATCTCGAGCATCGTCTCCGCGAGTTCGCGGATCGAATAGAGGTTGTGCGGGTTGCCGATGTTGTAGATCTTGCCGTCGGCGATCCCGCCCGGGTTGTCGATGATCTTGGTCAGGCATTCGACCGCGTCGTCCACGTAGGTGAACGCGCGCGTCTGGTGGCCGCCGTCGACGAGCTTGATCGATTCGCCACGGACGATGTGACCGAGGAACTGCGTGAGCACCCGCGAGCTCCCCTCCTTCGGCGTGTCGATGCTGTCGAGGCCCGAGCCCACCCAGTTGAACGGGCGAAACAGCGTGAACTGCAACCCCTGCTGCCCGTACGCCCAGATCACCCGGTCGAGGAGCTGCTTCACGCAGGAGTAGATCCAGCGCTGCTCGTGGATCGGTCCCAGCACGAGCTGCGAGGTCGCCGGGTCGAACGCCTTGTCGCGCGAGGCGCCGTACACCTCCGAGGTCGAGGGGAACACGACGCGCTTGCCGTACTTCACGCAGTGGCGAATGATCGGCAGGTTCGCCTCGAAGTCCAGCTCGAACACCTTCAACGGCGCACTCACGTAGGTCGCCGGCGTCGCGATCGCGACCAGCGGGAGGATCACGTCGCACTTGCGCACGTGGTACTCGACCCACTCCTTGTTGATCGTGATGTCGCCCTCGACGAAGTGGAAGCGCGGGCCGTTCATCAGGGTCGAGACGCGGTCGGACTGCAGGTCCATCCCGTAGATCTGCCAGTCCGTGTTCGCGAGAATGTACTTGCTGAGGTGATGGCCGATGAAGCCGTTCACCCCGAGGATCAACACGTTTTTCAATTTCGGCTCCTCGCCAGGTCTTCGCGGTCGTCGAGCGCGAGCGTCAGCCGCGCGAGCGCGGTTGGCGGCGCCTCCGGGGTCGCCGGTCGACCGTCGACCACGAGCTTCAGCACTCGCAGACGGCGGCCGTCGGGGCAGTCGACGAACCACGCCCCCTCGCTAGCATACAGGCACGGCGCACACCCGGCATCGCGCGCGGGCGCGGAGTCGAGACGCGTCTCCTGGAACTCGAACCGGTGGCCGCCGGCCTCGCAGAATGCGCCGGGGAACGGCGGTGCGACCGCGCGCACCAGGTCGTGCACCGCCTTCGCGCCGTGACGCCAGTCGATCCGGCCGTCCTCCGGTCGCCGCCGCCCGTAATACGAGCCGCGCGCGAGGTCGAGCGGCACGGCCGCGGCGGTGCCGGCGATCAGCCGCGGAAGACTGCGCGCGAGCACGACCGCCGCGGCCTCGGCGACCCGCAGCGACACCGCGAGCGCATCGTCGTTCTCGCCGATCGGCACTGGCGCCTGATCGACGAGCGCGCCGGCGTCCGGCTTCTCGACCATCGTGTGCAGGCTCGCGCCGGTCTCGGTCTCGCCGTTCAGGATCGCCCAGTGCACCGGCGCCCGACCCCGGTACTTCGGCAGCAGCGAGCCGTGCAGGTTCAATGCCCCGCGCGGGGCGACCTCGAGCCAGCCGCGCGCGAGCAGATGCCGGTAGTAGAACGAGAACAGGAAGTCCGGCCGCGCGGCCCGCCCCGCCTCGATCCACTCAGGCGTGTTCGGGTCGTCCGGGGTCACGACGCGCAGGCCCTTCGCGCGCGCGAGTTCCGCGACGCTCGCGAACCAGCGCCGCTCGTGCGGGTCGTCCGCGTGGGTGAACACCAGCGGGACCTCGACGCCCTGCGCGAGGAGCACCGCGAGACAGCGTGCGCCGACCTCGCTGTACGCGAACACGACCGCACGGGTCACGCGTCCTCGCCCCCGGCGTCGGCATCCGCTTCGAGGACCGCCTGGATGATGTAGCGCGGCCGCTCGCGCACCTGCGCATAGATGCGCCCGACGTACTCGCCGAGCAGCCCGATCCCGAAGAGCGCGATCCCGACCAGGAAGAACAGGATCCCGAACAGCGTGAAGACGCCCTGGACCTGCGGCCCGAAGAACAGCCGCTGCAGCGCGAGGTACACGACCAGTACCGCCGACAGCAGCGAGATCGCCATCCCGACCATCGAGAAGAACTGCAGCGGCACCAGCGAGAAGCCGGTGATCAGATCGAAGTTCAGGCGGATCAGGCTGTACATCGAGTACTTCGATGCGCCGGCGAAGCGTTCCTCGTGCGCGATCGGGATCTCGACCGCGCGCATCGCATAGAGCGAGGCGAGCGCCGGGATGAAGGTGTTCACCTCGCGGGTCTGGTTCAGCGCCTCGACGATCGAGCGTGCGTAGCCGCGCATCATGCAGCCCTGGTCGGTGATCCGCACCGGCGTGATCCATTCGCGCAGGCGGTTGATCGCCCGCGAGAACGCGCGCCGCCACAGACGGTCCTGGCGCTGCATCCGGATCGTGCCGACGTAGTCGTAGCCTTCCTCGAGCTTCGCGAGGATCCGGCCGATCTCCTCCGGTGGGTTCTGCAGGTCCGCATCCAGCGTGATCACGTAGTCCCCGCGCGCGTGCGCGAGTCCCGCCATCACCGCCGAGTGCTGCCCGAAGTTCGCGTGAAACAGCACGACCCGTGTCTCCCGCGGGCGGCGCGCGAACTGCTCGCGCAGGATCGCCGCGGACCGGTCGCGGCTGCCGTCGTTCACGAACACGCACTCGTAGGCGACCCCGAGCGCGTCGAGCGCCGCGTACAGCCGGCCGAACAGGGTCGGCAGCACCGACTCCTCGTTGTACACCGGGATCACGATCGAGAGCTTCGGGGTGGGCCTTGCCACGGGCGCGTCTCTAGTGATCCGCCGGGACCGCGCCTTCGCTGCGCAGGCGCCGTTCGATCTCGCCGGTTCGCTCGCGCATCAGGCCCTCGGACCCGCGCGCCTCGACGTTGAGGCGCAGGAGCGGTTCGGTGTTGGAGCTGCGCAGGTTGAAGCGCCAGTCGGCGTACTCGAACGACACGCCGTCGGTGCGATCGACGCCGAGCGCCGCGGGTGCGTACGCGGCCTCGATCGCCGCAATCGCGCGGACGGCGTCCGGCACGCGATAATTGATCTCCCCGCTCGCCGGGAACGCGCGCATCCGCGCGCCGACGAGCTCGGAGAGCGACCGGCCGCTCTCTCCCAAGAGCTGCGTGACCAGGAGCCAGGGGATCATCCCGCTGTCGCAGTACGCGAACCGGCGGAAGTAGTGGTGCGCGCTCATCTCGCCGCCGTAGACCGCGTCGACGGCGCGCATCTTGTCCTTGATGAACGCGTGTCCGGACTTGCAGAGCACCGGTTCCCCGCCCGCCGCACGCACCATCTCGATCGTGTTCCAGGTGAGGCGCGGATCGTGCACGACGCGGCCGCCACGCTCGCCGCGCAGCAGGAGCGAAGCGAGAAGACCGACGATGTAGTACCCCTCGATGAACCCCCCGTTCTCGTCGAACAGGAAGCAGCGGTCGAAGTCTCCGTCCCACGCGATCCCGAGGTCCGCGCCGTGACGGCGGATCGCCTCGATCGTCGGCCGGCGGTTCTCCTCGATCATCGGATTCGGGATTCCGTTCGGGAAGCGCCCGTCGGGCTCGTGGTGCACCTTCACGAACTCGAACGGCAGGTGCGGCTCGAGCCGGTCGATCACGAGGCCCGCGCCACCGTTGCCCGCATTCACGACGATCTTGAGCGGACGCAGCCGCGCGCGATCGACGTAGGACAGGAGGTGCGCGATGTACGCCGCGGTCACGTCGACCGAGCGGTGCTCGCCGGGCCGGCCCGGCGCGGTGAAATCCCCGCGCTCGGCCTGCGCGCGGATCTCGGCGAGCCCGTTGTCGCCGCTCACCGGGCGCGAGCCCTCGCGCACGAACTTCATCCCGTTGTAGTCCGCCGGATTGTGGCTCGCGGTCACCATGATCCCGCCGTCGTAGCCGCCGTCGAAGGTCGCGAAGTACACGCCCTCGGTCCCACAGACGCCGATCTCGTCGACCGCGACGCCGGAGTCGGTGAGTCCGCTGCGCAAGGCCGCCGCGAGCGCCATGCTCGACAAACGGACGTCGCGACCGACCACGACGCGGCGCGGCGACAGGAACGCCGCATACCCCCGGCCGACGCGGTACGCCACGTCCTCGTTCAGCTCGTCCGGTATCCGGCCGCGCAGATCGTAGGCCTTGAAGCAGGTGATCGGCCTCACGTGTTCGTGCCCTCGCGACCGTAGTTGTCCTCGAGGCGCACGATGTCGTCCTCGCCGAGGTAGGAGCCGGACTGCACCTCGATCAGGTGCAGGGGCACCTTGCCCGGGTTCTCGATCCGATGGGTCGCGCCGATCGGGATGTAGGTCGACTGGTTCTCCGACAGCAGGAAGGTCTCGCCGTTGCGGGTGATCTTCGCGGTGCCCGACACCACGATCCAGTGCTCGGCGCGATGATGGTGCATCTGCAGCGACAGCACCGCGCCCGGCTTCACCATCAGGCGCTTCACCTGGAAGCGCGCGCCCGCGTCGATGCTGTCGTAGCTGCCCCAGGGACGGAACACCTCGCGGTGCAACGCGGATTCGGAGCGGCCCGCCTTCTTCAGTCGCCCGACGAGTTCCTTCACGTCCTGCACCCGGCCCTTCGGCGCGACCAGCACCGCGTCCTTGGTCTCGACGACGACGTGATCCTCGAGGCCGACGGTCGCGACCAGGCGGCTGGTCGAGTGCACGTAGCAATCTTCCGTGTCGTGCACGATCACGTCGCCCTGGAGCACGTTGCCGTTCTCGTCCGCCGCGAGCGCATCGAACAGCGACGACCATGAGCCCACGTCGCTCCAGCCCGCGTCCAGCGGCACCACGACCGCGTCGCGGGTCTTCTCCATCACGGCGTAGTCGATCGACTCGCTGCGGCAGCGCTCGAACGCGGCACGATCGATCCGGATGAAATCGAGGTCCTGTTTCGCCGCCGCGCTCGCGGCGGTCGTCGCCTCGAGAATGTCCGGCGCGAGGCGCTCGAGTTCCTCGAGGAATCGCGCCGCGGTGAACACGAACATCCCGCTGTTCCAGTAGTAGTCGCCCGACGCGACGAACTGCTCGGCGAGCTCGAGCGGCGGCTTCTCGGTGAACTCGGCGACCCGGTACGCCTCGCCCACCGGTTCGCCGCGACGGATGTAGCCGTAGCCGATCTCGGGTGCGTGCGCGACGATCCCGAAGGTCACGAGGTGACCGGCGCGCGCGAGCGCGACCGCCTCGGCCGCGGCGCGCTGGAACGCGAGCGCATCCCGGATCACGTGGTCGGCGGGCGCGATCACCAGCACCGCGTCCGGAGCGATCCGCCGCGCCGCGAGCGCCGCGAGCGCGACCGCGGGCGCGGTGTTGCGGCCGACCGGCTCGAGCAGGATCGCCGCGGGGGATTGTCCGAGGAGGCGCAGCTGCTCGGCGACCGTGAAACGGTGCGCCTCGTTGCACACGACGATCGGCGCCTGCGCACCCGCGATCCCGGCGAGCCGCACTGCCGTGTCCTGCAGCATCGTCTGCTTGCCCGCGAGCGCGAGCAGCTGCTTCGGGTAGAGCTCGCGCGACAGCGGCCACAGCCGCGTGCCCGCCCCACCCGACAGGATCACCGGGATCACCGTGCTCATGCGTGTTTCCTCGAGCGCTCAGCGCTTGCCGCGGCCGATCGCATAATACTGGAAGCCGAGCGCGTGCATCTGCGCCGGGTCGTAGAGGTTGCGGCCATCGAAGATCACCGGATGCTTCAAGCTCCCCTTGATCGCCTCGAAGTCCGGGCTGCGGAATTCCTGCCACTCGGTCACGATCACGAGCGCATCGGCCCCGGCGAGCGCCTCATCGGCGTCGCGGCACAACGCGAGCGCCGCGCGCTCGCCATACAGCCGCCGCGCCTCGGTCATCGCGACCGGGTCGTACGCGCGCACCTGCGCGCCCGCGTCAAGGAGGGACTCGATCAGCACCCGGCTCGCCGCCTCGCGCATGTCGTCGGTGTTCGGCTTGAACGCGAGCCCCCAGAGCGCGAACGTGCGCCCCTCGAGCGTCTCGAAGTGCGCGCGGATCTTGTCGAGGAGCCTTCGCTTCTGGCGCGCGTTCACCGATTCGACCGCATCGAGGATCCGCGCCTCGTAGCCGACCTCGGCCGCCGAGCGCGCGAGCGCCTTCACGTCCTTCGGGAAGCA
>JAGWPU010000124.1 GCA_028870355.1 Gammaproteobacteria bacterium
CCTCGGTCTGCAGCGGCGGGTGCAGCCACCGCTTGAAGGAGCCGGCTCCCGGCGTGAAATCGAAGTACCCCGCGCCGGGCGCGTCCTCGAGGCGATAGCGTCCCGGGGCCTGCGTCGTCGTGCAATCGCGCGGCAGGTCCTCGAGCTGCGCGACCTCGTCGAGCACGATCTCGTCGCCGCGCCGGCGGGATCCCTGCACCCGGTAGCCGCGCTCGCTCAGCCCGTCGATCAGGGCTTGCAGCGCGGGCGCCTCGATCAGGCGCGCGGCAATGGCGGCACGTTCGGCCATGGACAGTCCTCCGCGAGCCTTCGATGCTCGACGGATCCGCCGGCACCGGCAATACGGACTTGCCGCGTCCGAATCTCGAACCGCGAGGCCGGCGGGTTCCTTTCAGCAAGCGCTGCGATTACCCTGTCGGGCGATGCCGACCGCCGACGCGCCACGACCCACGGCCGCCTACCGACCGCGGATCAACCCCTGGTTGATCGCCCCGATCGTCGCGCTCGCGGCGTTCATGGAAGTCCTCGACATCTCGATCGCGAACGTCTCGCTGCCGCACATCGCCGGCAACCTCGGCGCGAGCCAGGACGAGTCGGCCTGGGTGCTGACCTCGTACCTCGTCACGAATGCGATCTCGATGCCGGTCTCCGGCTGGATCTCGACGACCATCGGCCGCAGGCGCTTCTTCCTGATCTGCATCATCGGCTTCACGATCGCGTCGCTCCTGTGCGGGATCGCACCGAGCCTCGCCGCCCTGGTGTTCTTCCGGGCGCTGCAGGGCGCCGCCGGCGGCGGTCTGCAGCCGACCGCCCAGGCGATCCTGACCGACACCTTTCCGCCGAAACAGCGCGGGATGGCGTTCGCGGTCTACGGGATCTCGGTCGTGTTCGCCCCGGCGCTCGGACCGACGCTCGGCGGCTGGATCACCGACAACATCTCCTGGCGCTGGGTGTTCCTGCTGAACGTCCCGGTCGGTGCGATTCTCGTGTTCCTCATTCTCGCGTTCATCGACGACCCGCCGCACCTCGTGAGCGCGCGGCTCGACGCGCGACGCCGCGGCATCCGCTTCGACCTCCTCGGCTTCGGGTTCGTCGCGCTCGGACTCGGCGCGCTGCAGATCGTCCTCGACCGCGGCCAGGAGGACGACTGGCTCGCCTCGCCGCTGATCGCGACGCTCGTCGCCGTCTCGGCGCTGTCGCTGATCGCGCTGGTGGTGCGGGAGCTGCGCGCGCGCGAACCGATCGTCGATCTGCGCCTGCTCGGCAACCGCACGTTCGCGGTGAGTTCGCTGCTGATGTTCATGCTCGGCTTCGTGCTGCTCGGCAGCACCTTCCTGGTCCCCGCGTTCGTGCAGGAACTGCTCGGCTATACCGCGACCGACGCCGGGCTCGTGATCACCCCCGGCGCCCTGATGCTGGTCGTGCTGATGCCGTTCGTCGGCCGCGCGATCGGCCGGGTCGACGCGCGGCTGCTGATCGCGTGCGGACTCACGATCTGCGGCCTCGCGCTCCTGTGGGTCTCGCACTTCGATCTGGCGACCGATTACCTCACGGTGATGCTCGCCCGGGTGATGCAGGCCCTCGGACTCGCGTTCCTGTTCATCCCGATCAACACCGAAGCCTTCGGGTCGGTGCCGTCCGCGAAGGTGAACAACGCGTCGGCGCTGATCAACGTGTGCCGCAATCTCGGCGGCAGCGTCGGGATCTCGATCGCCTCGACGCTGCTGGTCCGGCGCAGCCAGTTCCATCACAGCATGCTGGTCACGAATCTGCACGCGGGCAACCCGGCCTACCGATCGATGCTCGCGCAACTGACCGCGCACTTCGCACCGATCTATGGCAGCGCGAATGCGGCGGCGCACGCACTCGCGACGATCGGCTTCTTCGTCGACCAGCAGTCGCGGCTGCTCGCGTATCTCGACGCGTTCTGGTTCTTCGGCTGGGTGTTTCTCGCGATGGTGCCGATCGTGTTCCTGATGAAGGCCGCGACGGGCCATGGCGCGCCGCCGGCGCATTGACCGGAGCACGCGGCAGCGTCGTCCGGGGTCGGGTTCATTTTGGGGAGAGGGGAAACGTCGATGCACAATTCACTCGTGCGCGTTCCACGCGCTGGCCTCGCGCTCGCGAGCCTCCTGCTGAGCGGTGCCGCGTTCGGCTTCGGCGAGACGCCGCCGCCGAACCTGCCCGGTCCCGTGCCGCCGCCGGCGAATCGGCGGCTCGCCCGCGAGATCTATCGCGATCTCGTCGACATCCGGTCCGTGCACTCGGTGGGCACTGCCGGGACGGCGGCCGTGATCGTGCGGTACCTGAAGGCGAACGGCTTTACCGACGGCGAGATCCGGGTGTTGCCGGAGCCGAAAGCTCCACGCCAGGTCAACGTGGTGGTTCGGCTGAAGGGCAAGCACGGCCGAGGGCGCAAGCCCGTGATGTGGATCTGTCACATGGACGTCGTGGACGCGAAGGCCGCGGACTGGACGGCGCCGCCGTTCCGGTTCACCGCGCGCAACGGCTGGTTCTACGGCCGCGGAACCTCGGACATGAAGGACGGCGACGCCGCGGTCGCGGCGAGCCTGATCCGGCTGAAACACGAGGGCTACGTGCCGGACCGCGACATCATCGCCGCGTTCACGGCCGACGAGGAGGTGGGTCTCGACGAGGACGGACCGGCGTTCCTGCTCAAACACCACCCGCATGCGGTCGATGCCGGGCTCGTGATCAATCCCGACGGCAACAGCGGCGAACTCCTGGACGGCAGGCGGCTCGACTTCGCGGTCGAGACGGTGCAGAAGGCCTACGCCACCTACACGCTGACCGTGACCAACAAGGGCGGGCACAGCTCGGAGCCCCGGCCGGACAACGCGATCTACGAACTCGCGCACGCGCTCCTGCGGGTCGCCGCGTATCGCTTCCCGTACGAGACCAACGCGACCACGCGACTTTACTTCCACGACATCGCCGCCCGCCAGAGCGGCCAGACGCGTGCCGCCCTGTTGCGGCTCGCCGCCTCGCCGACGGTCGATGAGGCCGCCGCGGCGCGACTCTCGAAGGACGTCGCGATGAACGCGATCCTGCACACGACCTGCGTCGCGACGATGCTGCGCGCCGGCGTGCAGGAGAACGCGTTGCCCTCGCGCGCGATCGCGACCGTGCAGTGCCGGCTGATGCCGGACATGTCGGCTGCCTCGGTGCAGGCGACGCTCGAGCGCGTCGTCGCCGATCCGAAGGTCGCGGTCGCACCGCTCGGCGACTATCCGCGCGCGGGCGAATCCCCGCCGGATCCGACGTTGCTCGCGCAGGTCGGCCGGGTCGTCGATTCGATGTGGCCCGGCGTGCCGGTGGTGCCGTTCATGTTCGCCGGTGCGAGCGACTCGCTCTACACCCGCAATGCCGGGATTGCGAGCTACGGGATCGGCGGCGGCTGGAACGACCTCAAGGACATCCGCATGCACGGCCGCAACGAGCGGATGAGCCAGCAAGGTTTCTACCAGGAAGTGGAGTTCACCTACCGGTTGATGAAGGAGCTGACCGGCGGCCGCCCGATCGACCGGTAGAGCCACGCGATCGTCACCGCGAATGCGCCGCCGCCGAGCCACACCGCCGCGTTCGCGAACCCGTCGCCGACGAGCGCGAGCGGTGCGGGCCGGCCGGAGAACACGACGAGCGCCGCGAGCAGCACGCCGACGAGGCTCTCGCCGACGATGAGTCCCGACGCAAGCAGCACGCCGAGCCGCCGGGTCGCCTCGGGCGAAGGTCCCCGGTCCGCGCGACGCTCGAACCAGTGGCCCGCGATCGCGCCGAGCACGACCATCAAGGTCGTCGACGTCGGCAGGTAGATCCCGAGCCCGATCGCGAGCGGCGGCAAGCTCACGCGGCGCCAGCGTCGCGTGAGCGCGGCGTCGACCGCGATCGCGGCCGCGCCGATCGCGGCACCGTCGACGATCAGGCGCCAGTCGATCTTCCCCTGGAGCACGCCGACCGCGAGCGCCGAGATCAGCCCCGCCTGCGGCGCCGGGAGCGCCCGCGCCGGATCCGCGCCCGGCGCACCGGCGAATCCATAGGCCTGGTTCAGGAGCCCGAGCACCGGCGGGATCACCGCCGCGCCCATCACCACGCCGACCACGAGCGCGAGCTGCTGCCGCCACGGGGTCGCGTCGACCAGCTGCCCGGTCTTCAGGTCCTGCAGGTTGTTGTTCGCGATCGTCGCGACCGCGAAGATCACCGCGGTCACGAACAGCGCGAACGCGACCAGCGCGCGACCCGCCACCGGCGGCAGATGCGGCTCGAGGCCGAGCGCGAGCAGCACCGCCGCGCCGATCACGACCAGGATGCCGACGCCGGACAAGGGGCTGTTCGACGCCCCGATCAGCCCCGCCATGTAGCCGCAGACCGCGGAGACGAAGAAGCTCATCAGCACGACGTACGCGAGCCCGCCCGCGACCAGCACGGCGAGCTGCGCGCCGAGCCCGCTGCCGCGCGCGAACGCGCCGAGGATCACGGCGACGGGAACCAGGCACGCCAGGGTCACGACGCCGACGATCCCGATCGGGATGTCGCGCTCGACCCGCGCGAGCGCGTTGGCGCCGTGCTGGCGGCGCGCGCGCGAGGCAGCCAGGGCCGAGGACAGGCCGGACGCGACCGGCCGCGCGAGCGACAGCAAGGTCCAGATCGCGGCGACCCCGATCGTGCCGGCGCCGACGAAGCGCACTCGCGCGCTCCACGCGGCCTCGGCGGCGGCGGCCGCGCCGCCGGCGACCGGATGGAGCGCGGTGAACCACGGGACGAGGCCGCCCCAGGCGATCGCGGCGCCGGCGAGCATCGCGAGTCCGACCCACAGGCCGACGAGGTGGCCGACGCCGAACAGCGCGAACGACAGACTGAAGTCGAAACCGGTCGCACCGCGCGCACCGACACGGAAGTAGCGGGCGACGTCGCCGGCGAACAGGCGGGTGCCGATCAGCGCGGCGAACGCGGCCGAGGTCCATGCCCCGCGCATGACCGCACCGAGGCCCGCGCGAGCTTCGTCGCCTGCGCCGCTGACGTTCAGCACGGCCGCGCACGCGACCCCTTCGGGAAAGGGCAGCGTCGAGCCCGTGACCAGCGCCCGGCGCAGCGGGATCGAGTACATCACGCCGAGCACGCCGCCGAGCGCGCAGATCAGGAACGTCGTCCAGTACGGAAAACCGCGCCACCAGCCGATCATCACCAGGCCCGGCAACACGAAGATGATCGCCGAGAGCGTGCCGGCCGCCGACGCGACGGTCTGCACGATGTTGTTCTCCTGGACCGTCGCGTCGCGCGTCCGTCGCAGCAGCGCCATCGAGATCACCGCGGCCGGGATCGACGTCGCGAAGGTGATTCCCGCCTTCAGGCCGAAATACACGTTCGCGGCGGTGAACACGATGGTGATCAGCGCGCCGAGCACCAGGCCGCGAAGCGTCAGCTCGCGCGCAGCCTGGGGGGCGTCGGGCTTCGTGTCAGCGGGAATCTCCATCGTCACGCCCTCCTCGAGCGGCCGCCGAAGGCGCGAGGATACGTTAAAAAAAAGGGGGGCCGAAGCCCCCCTTTCGCTCGAACGAGCGTCGAACGACCGATCAGAACTTCGCCGAGAACGCGGCAAAGAGCTGTCGGCCAAACATGTCGTAGGTGCTGTAGGTATTCGCCGCGCCACCCGCGACCGGGTAGGCGTTGATGATCGGCGGGTCCTTGTCCATGATGTTGTTCGCACCGGCACGCAGCTGCAGCCACTTCGTCGCCTGCCAGCTCAACGCCAGATCGACGTAGCTGTACGACGGGATCGTCGCGTTGAAGTAGTCATAGCCACCGTAGGTCGCGAAATGCAACAGCGGATTCGGCTGGTTGTTGTCCTCCGCGACCGACGAGATGTACCGCCAGGTCACCGACGCCGACACGTGCCACGGCGTCAGCCAGGTCGTCCGGAAGATGTGGTGCCAGCGCGGATTGATCGTCTGGCACGTATAGCCGAACAGTCCCGCGCAATCGTACGATCCGCCGCCCGGAAGCGGCGTCGACACGCTCTGCTGCAACCAGGACCCGTTCATCGAGAACGCGAGCGATCCCAGATCCGCCGGCAACGCATGCAGGTAGTTCAACTGCAGGTCGATGCCGCTCTGCAGCGCCGAGGCGATATTGACGTTCGTCTGCACGACGTAACCGCCCGCCGTGATCGAACCCTCGTTGATACCGCCCGTCGTATGGTTGCGCACGATCAAGTTGCAATAGGTCGGATCACCCGTGGCAGCGCACTGGCTGAACGCGAGTGAAACCGGCACCGTACCCACTTCGTTCGTGATCTTGATGTGGTAGTAATCGATGCTACCCGTCAGATTCCGGATTTGGTGGGGCGCAAAGTTCAGGCCGACCGTATAGGTATCGCCCTGTTCCGGCTGCAGGTTCGGATTGCCGCCGCTCAGCTGATTGATCTGATTGGCGACACCCTGCGGAACCGTGTTCGTCGAGCCACCGTTGCCGTATTGCGCAGCGGTCACGCCCGTCCGTTCGCACTGCTGGAGTGACATCGCCGCGGGGGCGGTGATCGCGCCATTGTTGTCGAACGTCGGCGCGCAAGGATCCGAGCCTGCGATGAGACCGACGAGCTGCGGATTGAACAGCTCGACGACGCTCGGCGCGCGGATCGCCTTGTCGAACGAGAACCGGAACCGGTAATCCTCGATCGGCGCGTACTGCACCTCGAACTTGTAGGTGCCGACGCCGCCGGCCGCGGTCGAGTAATGCGAATGACGATAGCCGGTATCGAACAGCAAGGACTTGACGCCGGTCTTGTCCTGGACGAGCGGCGCGCGGATCTCGGCGAAGGTATCGGTCACCGAGACCGTGTTGTCGATCGCGACGGCCGCGCTGCCGAACCCCTCGAGCAGACCACTCTGCTCGAGCGCATCCGGCGTGAACTGCTCGTGATCGTTACGATGCTCCATACCGACGTTGACGCCGACGCCTTCGTGCGCGAACGGCGACGTGATCCCGTACTTGCCGAGATGGCCGGTGATTTCCGCGTGCTCGGTCCGCAGGGTCGAGGTGCCCTGGCCCGTGCCGATCGCGAACAAGTAGTTCAATTGCGCCTGATTCACGCCACCCTGTTGCCAGATATTGAATGGCACGCACTGTGCCCCGACGCCACGGTTGATGCAGGTCGGGTTGGAGGCGGTCCCGGTCACGAGCAGCGAGTTCGCGATCGACTGGAAGTTGAGGTACTTGTCCTGGCGATTGAAGAACGTCGTGTAGTAGTACTGTCCATACACGTCGTAATTCCAGGCGTCACCGAGATTGCCCTTCGTGCCGAGCACGATCCGGTAATTCTGGTGCTCGAACAGGCTGGTGCGCGGCCCGCCTTCGATCATGCGCCGGCCGATCCCGAGCGGAACCGTGACTGATCCCGGCGCTGCCGCGTCGGCCGAGATCTGTGCCGGCGTGCACAGGAGCGACGCTTCCTGCGCGCTCAGCAGCGGATTGCTGCAGTTCGTATAGAAATAGCCTGCGCCCTGCGGGTCCAGCTGATTGTCACCGAACAACGCATCCGGAGCGATCTGCTGATTCGTCCGGTCGTCCATGAAGAAGAACTGCGCGTACGGTTGAACGCTTTCGGTCAGCGCCTCGTGGGCCATGATCGCCGCGTTGTACCGGGAATCGTCGCGGGTCATGTAAATGAGCTGTTGCGGGTTGTAGGTCGCCGGCGGCGTCGTCGCGACCGAACCGCGCGGCACGAACTGGTTGCCGTAGACGCTATAGGTCGTCCCATAGCCCGGCTCGCCCGGTGCGGGAATGAATTTATTCGAGTACGACGATCCGCCGCAGGTCACGCCGGTCACGTTGCCGTTGTTGTCGAACGTCGGGAACAGGATGCAGGAACCGAAGTCGCGCTGCTCGCTCAGAACGGGATCCTGATGACGGTAGCTCAGATAGGCCGTCACGTTGCCTTTGTTGTCGGCAAAGTTCGTACCCATCAGGATGTCGAACGAGCGCTTGCGGCCGTCCTGCGTCACGCCCGTCGGCGGCGTGGTGCCGAATTGCCGCACCAGGTTCTGTACCCACCCGTTGCCGTTGTCGTGGTAGTTCTCGTTGTACTGGCCGTCGACCTGGAGTCCCTGGAAGTTCTTCTTCAGGATGAAGTTGACGACGCCCGCGATCGCGTCGGAGCCGTAGGCCGCCGACGCACCGCCGGTCACGACCTCGACCCGCTGCACGAGCCCCGCGGGAATCTGGTCGAGGTCCGGTGCAGGCGATTGAATGAACGTGTACGGCGAGCCTTGCCCTAACCGCCGGCCGTCGACGAGGACCAGCGTGCGATTCGGCCCCAAGCCCCGCAGGTCGGCCGTCGCGACACCGCCCGCGGTCGTGAGGCCGCTGGTGCCGTTGCCGAGATCCTGCCCGAGATCATTCGTGAAGATCTGAGGCAACTGCGCGATCAAATCCGAGATGTCCGTCTTGCCGGAGGTCTCGATGTCCTTCGACGACAAGACGAGGATCGGGCTCGTGCTCTGCTCGTTCGGCGCCGCGATGCGGGAACCGGTGACGATGATCTCCTGCAGGGGCGCCTGCGTCGCGTCGCTCGGATCGGGCGACGGCCCGTTCGGCGAAGCGCTCTGCTGCGCAACGGCAGCCTGGCTCAGCGCAGCAATTGCCGCACCGAGCAGGGTATTGCGCACAAACGTGGGTAATCGACGATGCATGATTGGTATCTCCCTTCGCGTCACGACGATTGGTGCCGAAACACCACCCGCCGACGACGACCGTCTAGTTGCTGGCCAACGACACGCCCGTCCGGCTCCGTTGCATGCGATCCCGATCGGACGTTGTTTTTTTACACGTTAGCCGATGGGAATATGATATCACGATGAGCGGATCGGGCAAATCCGGATCGGAGACCGCCCCGGGAAGCTCGAATGGGGCATTCGGTACGTGGTGAATCAGCAACACGCCGGACGATTGCGGACCGAACGGCCAGTGCCGTGTTCCGGGATCGGGCGAGCAACACCGGGCGTTGTGGGAATCGTGCAACGCCCGCGGCCACGGCCCGTCGCAGGAAGTCCCGGCGGGGGCTAGCCGGCCGGCGTCGCGGCCGGCGCCGGCGCGGTGAGCTCGCTCGGCGCGACCTCGATCAACAGGAGCGCGTTGGGTTCGAGCGCGAGCGACAGCACACCGCCCCGCAGGTGCGCGATCTCGGGCGCCGGCAGCGCGGTCGCGGCATTCATCTGCGCGACCTGCTGCGGCGTCGGATAGCGCGGGCTCCCCATCGAGCGGTAGATCGGCAACACGTTGCCGTAGTGATCGTCGACGCGCTGGATCGAGACCGCGGCATCCGGGTGCACCCCGCTCAGCGCGAGACGGACCGTCCGGGTCACGCCGTGCGTGCCGGGGTCGACGAGATTCCACAGCGCGATCGCCAGCCCCCCGTCCTTGGTCCGGGTCACGATCACGTGATCCGACGGGTTCGCGAGCCGCTGGTCACCGAGTTGGTGCAGCAGCCCGAACGCGTAGAAGCTCGGCTTGTCGATCCCGCCGTACGCGCGCAGGCCATACATCCCGGTGAACGGCTGTTTGCTGGGCCCGTTCTCCTCGAACACGTCCGAGAACGTCCAGAACGACATCATCTGGACCTTGCCGTCGCAACCGCGGATCGTGTTCGCGACCGCCGGTCCCACGTAGGTCGTGTCGCGCGCGCCGTCCTTGCCCATCACGTTCCATTCGGTCCAGAAGAGCGGCAGGTTCGGCAGCGCCGAATGCTCGATCTCGCGGCGCACGCGATCGACCGCGAGGCACACCCGCGCGTCGTACGGCACCTTGCGGTCGGTGCCGAACAGATTCTCGGACGTATCGTCCGCATAGCCGTGGGTCGAGACGAAGTCGATCGGCACGTTCCCGGCGGCGACGTAGTGCAGGAACGCGCGGATCCAGGCCGCGTGCGCGGTCGCCGGTCCGCCGACGCGCAGACGCGGGCTCACCGCCTTCAGCGCGCGCGCGGTCTGGGCATAGAAGTCGAAATACGTCTGTTGCTGCGGCACGCCGCCCCAGAAATCGCCGTTCGGCTCGTTCCAGACCTCGAAGTACCACTTCGAGACCTCGTCGATCCCGTAGCGCGAGATCAGGTGCTGCGCGAGCGCCCGCACCAAGCCATCCCACTTGAGGTAATCCTTCGGCGGCGACACGTTCGGCTTGTACCAGAACACGTGCAGGTCGTCGGGGTTGAACGCAAGCTCGCGGGGCATGAAGTCGAGCTCGACGAACGGCCGCACGCCGTGGGCGAGCAGCCCGTCGTAGATCGTGTCGACCAGCGTGAAGTTGTACACCGGGTTGCCGTGCGAGTCCTCGTTGTACACGTCGACGTCGTCGTCGAGGATCCCGTGGAAGCGCACGTAACGCAAGTCGGTGAGCTTCTTCACCGCGGCGAGGTCCCGCAGATACCCCTCGCGCATCGCGAGCGTCGCGTGGCCCGATCCGAACATCGCTTCCCAGAAATGCGGGAACGGCGTGCCGGGTGCCGCGGCGTCGACCCGCACGGTCTCCACCGCGAAGGTTCGCGGCGTCCAGGAGACGCCGATCAGGAGCAGGGCCGCGAGCCAGGCGAGCGAACGGGGTGAGCGAGGGTGCATCGGGGACGCCGTCACGTGGAAGGATGATCTGCGAAGTATTGCGTCAAAAAGTGCTGGCGCGCCATCTCGCGATCGATCGTCGTGCGGGTCCGGGCGCCGATCGTCTGGCGGAGCAGGCCGCCGCGCGCCGGTCGCACCGCCGGCCAGGTCGGCAGGCCCGTCCCGTTCGGATCACCGGTCGCGATGAAGCGTACCAAGTAACCCTCCAGGATCCGCGACACCGCGACATCCGTCGCCGTCCATGCATACACGGGATTGCGATCCAGGTTCCCGAGCGCGTACTCGATCTCGGCACTGTGCGTCGCCCCGCCGCCGGTTCCGGCCGGGTGCGCGGCGTCGCGCGGCGGCGGGCGGGCCCGGTCGAAGCGATAGAAGAACACCGGCGCGCGACCGGTCCGGCGCTGCAGATCCATCCAGACCCAGGTCGAGTGCGCGATGAAGAGGTCCGATGCCAGCGCGGTCGCGGAGCGGCGCACGGTCTCGTCGTCGGTCCCCGGATAGAGCGCCGCGACGCGCGGCGCGAGCGCACCGAACCGGCGCTCGAGCGCGAGCCGATAGTTCGCTGGCGTCGGCGCCGCAGCGCCGAGCAGTTCGCGGTACGAGGCCTCCTCGGAATTCGTCCCGACGAGGAGCGGCACCCGCGCCTGCTCGCCGCGCGCGAACACCCGGGCCGGCGCCTCGGTCAGGCAATAGCCGTCGACGTCCGGCTGGAACGGCAGGCCCCCGGGACTCGACCGGGTCGCCTCCAGGAGCCGCTGCGCCGGCAGCGCGCGCAGGTCCGCGAGCGATCGGGCGCCGACCGCTGCCGCGAACGCCTGCCCCTGCCGCTCGGCGCGCGCGAGCGATAGCGGCGCGATCGGTGCGATCAGCGCGCCGCTTTCGCCGATCGCGCCGGCGATCGCGCCCTTCGACAGGGGCGAGGCCATCAGCGCGCTGACCGAGATCGCGCCGGCGGACTCGCCGCCGATCGTGATCCGGCGCGGATCGCCGCCGAACGCGGCGATGTTCGCGCGCACCCAGTCGAGCGCGGCGACTTCGTCGAGCAGGCCGTCATTGCCCGCCGCGTGCTGCGGCGACTCCGCCGCGAGCGCCGGTAGCGCGAGGAACCCGAACACGCCGAGTCGGTAGTTCGCGGTCACGACGACGACCCCGTGCGAGGCGAGGTTCGCGCCGTCGTAGCGCCGCTCCGAGGCGTCGCCCGCGAGGAAGCCGCCACCATAGAAATAGAGGAGCACGGGATGCCGCCGCCGTCCCACCGGCCAGCGCGACGTCGGAGGCGCCCAGACGTTGAGATAGAGGCAATCCTCCGACATCCGGTCGGAGCGGAACGCCATGTCCGGGAACAGCGGCAGCTGCAGGCAGCGCGGCCCGAACCGGCGCGCGTCGCGAACGCCCGGCCACCCCGGCGCGGGCGCCGGCGGCCGCCAGCGCAAGGCACCGACCGGCGGCGCGGCGAAGGGGATCCCGCGGAACTCGCGCACGCGGGTCCGGCCGACGGCCCCCCAGCGGCCCACGAGCACGCCCTGCGCGAGACGCACCCGCGGCGGGCGCGCGACCCCCGCGGCGGTCTCGCGCGGTGCCACGCCGAGCGCGAGCGC
>JAGWPU010000015.1 GCA_028870355.1 Gammaproteobacteria bacterium
CCGGGGAGCCCCCGATGCAGGCGGCGCTGAAGGGTGCGGGCCAGATCGGGTTCACGATCATCTCGCTGACGGTTTCGCTGATCGCGGTACTGATCCCGCTGCTGTTCATGCAGGACGTCGTCGGTCGCCTGTTCCGCGAGTTCGCGGTCACGCTCGCGGTCACGATCCTGCTGTCGGCCGTCGTATCGCTCACCCTGGTGCCGATGCTGTGCGCGCGGATGTTGCGGCCACGCGGTCCCGATGCGGCATCCGGTCCGGATGCCGCCCGCCCGGCGGCCGCGCCGGGCTGGTACGAACGGCTCCTCGGCGCGTACGGCCGGGCGCTCGACTGGGTGCTCGCGCGACAGCGCGCGACCCTGATCGTCGCGTTCGCGACGCTCGCGTTGACCGCGCTGCTCTACGTCCTCGTGCCGAAGGGGTTCTTCCCCGAGCAGGACATCGGCCTGATCGAGGGCGTATCGAAGGCCGGCGACAACGTATCCTACGCGGGGATGGCGCGCCGGCAACGCGCGCTCGCGCAGGCGATTCTGAAGGATCCCGACGTCGCGAGCCTGTCGTCCACCATCGGGGTCGACTCGACGAATGCGACCCTCGACAGCGGACGGCTGCTGATCAACCTCAAGCCGCTCGGGATCCGCCACGCGAGCGCGGCCGCGGTCGCACAACGCCTGCGTGCGGAGACCGCCGGTGTCACCGGGATCGAACTGTACGCGCGACCGGCCCAGGACCTCACGCTCGACTCCACCCTGAGCCCGGCGGACTATCACTTCGCGCTCGGCAGCGCCGACGCGGCGACCCTCGCCGAGTGGACGCCGCGCCTGGTCGCCGCATTGCGCGAACGCCCGGTGCTGCGCGATGTCTCGAGCGATCAGCAGAACGATGGCCTGGCCGCCCGGATCACGATCGATCGCGACACCGCCGCGCGCCTCGGAATCAGCGTCGGCACGGTCGACAACGCGCTCTACGACGCGTTCGGGCAGCGCATCGTGTCGACGATCTTCACGCAGTCGAACCAGTACCGGGTGATCCTGCAGGCCGCGCCGACGGCGTTTCCGACGATCGATTCGCTCGGTACGCTCTATCTGCCGTCGGCGGGCGGCGGACAGGTGCCGCTATCGGCGATCGCGCGGGTATCGGTCGGCACGGAGCCGCTGCGCATCGATCACCTCGGCCAGTTCCCCGCGGCGACGGTCTCGTTCAACCTCGCGCCCGGCGCATCGCTCGGCGCGGCGATCGAAGCGATCACCCGGAGCGAACGCGCGATCGGCCTGCCCGCGAGCGTGCACACCACCTTCCAGGGCGCCGCGCTCGCGTTCCGCAACAACCTCAGCAACGAACTCCTGCTGCTGCTTGCGGCGGTTCTGGTGATGTACATCGTGCTCGGCGTGCTGTACGAGAGCTTCGTGCATCCGATCACGATCCTCTCGACCTTGCCGTCTGCCGGCGTCGGCGCGCTGCTCGCGCTGATGCTCACCGGGCACGATCTGACCATCATCGCGTTGATCGGCATCGTGCTGCTGATCGGGATCGTGAAGAAGAACGCGATCCTGATGATCGATTTCGCGATCGATGCCGAGCGACGCCAGGGCCTCGGCGCAGCCGAGGCGATCCGCCAGGCCTGCATGCTGCGATTCCGGCCGATCATGATGACGACGGTCGCCGCGATGTTCGGCGCGCTGCCGTTGATCCTCGGTGGTGGCTACGGCGCGGAGCTGCGGCGGCCGCTCGGCATAGCGATCGTCGGTGGCCTGCTGGTGAGCCAGGCACTGACGCTGTTCACGACGCCGGTGATCTACCTCGCGTTCGACCGGCTCGCGCGCGGCCGGCGTGCGGCACGCGGTGCGGGGACCGGCGCGAGACCGCAGGAGGCGCGATGAACTTCTCGGCGCCGTTCATCGAGCGCCCGGTCGCGACCACCTTGCTGACCGTCGCGATCGCGATCGCGGGCATCGCGGCGTTCGTGCTGTTGCCGGTCGCGCCGCTGCCGAACATCGACGTCCCCGCGGTGTTCGTGTCGGCGTCGCTTCCCGGCGCGAGCCCGCAGGTGATGGCGCGGACCGTCGCGACCCCGCTCGAGCGGCGGCTCGGCGCCATCGCCGACGTCGACGACATGACCTCGACGAGCAGCATCGGTCAGACGACCATCCAGCTCACCTTCGGGCTCGACCGCAGCCTGAACGCGGCGGCGCGCGACGTGGAGGCGGCGATCGAGGCGGCGCGGCCGGATCTCCCGGCCGCGATGACCCACAATCCGACCTACTTCAAGCTCAACAGCTCGCTGTTCCCGGTGCTCGCGCTCACGATGACCTCGAAGGTGCTCACCCAGGGCCAGATCTACGATGCGGCCGACGCGGTCGTGTCGCAGCAACTCGCGCAGATCGACGGGGTCGGTGGCGTGAACGTGAGCGGCAGCGCATTGCCGGCGGTCCGGGTCGAGGTCAACCCGTTCGCGCTCTCGAAGTACGGGATCGGGCTGCAGGACGTGCGCGCGGCGATCTCGAACGCGAACGCGAACTCGCCGAAGGGCTTCGTCGATGCCGGGGGCCTGCGCTACACGATCACCACGAACGACAACGCGCGCGCCGCCCGCGAATACCGCAATCTGATCATCGCGGTGCGCAACGGCTCGGTCGTGCGCCTGTCGGACGTCGCGACGGTGCTCGGGATGAATGACGGCGCGACCGAGAACAGCCGCACTTACGGGATCTACGACGGCAAACCCGCGGTCTCGGTGCTGGTGTTCCAGCAGCCGGGCGCGAACGTGATCAAGCTGGTCGACGCGATCAAGCGGGCGTTGCCGCGGATCCGCGCCGAGATCGATCCGAAGATCCATCTCGCGGTGATATTCGACCGCTCGGTGACGATCCGCGGTTCCCTGCGGCAGATCGAGCAGACGCTGGTGATCGCCGTCGTGATGGTGATCCTGGTCGTCTACGCGTTCATCGGCAGCTACCGCGCGGCGCTCGTCCCGGCGGTCGCGGTCCCGGTGTCGCTGGTCGGCACGTTCGCGGCGATGTACCTGCTGGGCTATTCGCTGGACAATTTCTCGCTGATGGCCCTCACGATCGCGACGGGTTTCGTCGTCGACGACGCGATCGTCGTGATGGAGAACATCTCGCGGCACATCGCCGCGGGCATGGCGCCGCGCGAGGCAGCACGGCTCGGCGCGCAGGAGGTCGGTTTCACGGTGCTCGCGATGAGCCTGTCCCTGATCGCCGTGTTCATCCCGTTCGAATTCGCCGGAGGCATCGTCGGGCGGCTGTTCAGCGAGTTCACGAACACGCTCTCGGTCGCGATCCTGATCTCGCTGGTGGTCTCGCTGACCACGACGCCGGTGATGTGCGCGCGACTCCTCGGGGGAGTGCACGAGCGTCCGCCGTCCGGGTTCGCGCGCGGCTTCGCCCGCGCGTTCGACGGCCTGCGCGAGGGCTACCGGCGCTCGCTCACCGTCGCGCTCGACCATCCGCGCGCGACGCTCCTGCTGTTGCTCGCGACGATCGGGCTCAACGTCTATCTGTACGTCGCGATCCCGAAGGGGTTCTTCCCGCAGGAGGATACCGGGCAGTTGCGCGGCGCGATCCGCGGCGACGCGACCGCATCGTTCCATTTCATGAAAGCGAAGCTCGAGCAGGTGACCGCGGTCATCGAGCGCGATCCGGCGGTGGCGAGCGTCGCCGGATCGGTCGGCGGCTTCGGGTTCGGTCCATCCGGAGGGCCACTGGCGACGCTGAGCATCACGCTGAAGCCGCTCACCGAGCGGCGCGCCTCGGCCGAGCAGGTACTCGACCGCCTGCGTCCGAAGTTCGCCCACATCCCCGGCGTCCGGGTGTTCCTGCAGTCGGCGCAGGACATCGGCGCCGGCGGCCGATCCGCGAACGCGGAATACCAGTACACGCTGCTCGGCGACAATCTCCAGCAACTCGGCTACTGGTCGCGCAAGCTGCGCGTCGCCCTGCAGCACGTGCCCGAGGTCACCGACGTCGACAGCGACCTGCAGCCGGGCGGGTTGCAATCCGACGTGATCGTCGACCGGGACACGGCGTCGCGGCTCGGCTTGACGGAGAGTCAGATCGACGAGACCTTGGCCGACGCGTTCGCGCAATCCCCGGTATCCACGATCTACGATCCGAAGAGCCCGCAGCAGTATCACGTCGTGATGGATGTCGCGCCGCGGTATCAGCGCAACCCCGCGGTGCTGCGGCAACTCTACGTGAGCACGGCCGGCAGTCCGGTCAGCGGGACGCAGGCGACGCAGGCGGTCGCGGGCACGACGACGATCACGGGGCTCGGTCGCGCCCCCACCGCGACGACCGCGGCCGCGGTCGCCGCCGACGCGGCACGCAACCTCGCGACGAACGCGCTCGCGAACGCCGGTCGTGGCAACACCTCGACCGCGCCCGCGGTCAGCACGCGCCGGGAGACGGTCGTTCCGATCGCGGCGTTCGCTCACTTCGCGACCTCGACGGCGCCGGTCAGCGTCGAGCACACCGGGACTTCCGCCTCGACGACGATCGCCTTCAACCTCGCGCACGGCGTCTCGCTCGGCCAGGCACTCGCGACGATCCAGCGTACGATGGCCCGCATTCACGTCCCCGTGACGATCCACGGAACCGGATACGGCACCGCGCGGTTGTTCCGCCAGAGCGAGCGCAGCCAGCCGTTGATGCTCGCGGCCGCGCTGCTCGCGATCTACGTGGTCCTCGGGATGCTCTACGAGAGCTATGGTCAGCCGCTGACGATCCTGTCGACGCTGCCGTCGGCCGGGCTCGGTGCCCTGCTCGCGCTGATCGTCACGCGCACCGATTTCAGCCTGATCGCGTTCCTCGGGATCCTGCTGCTGATCGGGATCGTGAAGAAGAACGCGATCATGATGGTCGACGTCGCGCTCGATGCGGAGCGCCGTCTCGGGATGGACGCGCGTGCCGCGATCGCGCACGCCTGCGACCTGCGCTTCCGGCCGATCATGATGACGACGTGCGCGGCGCTCGCGGGCGCGCTGCCGCTCGCGGTCGCCGCGGGCGAGGGCACCGAGTTGCACCGGCCGCTCGGCATCTCGATCGTCGGTGGACTCGTCGTCAGCCAGTTGCTGACGCTGTACACGACGCCGGTAGTCTACTGGTACGTGCGCCGGCTCGGTCGACGCCGCCGGGGCGCGCGCTTCGCGGCTGGCCGGACCGCGGAGGCGGGGGTATGAGCACACGTTGGATCACGATCGTGGCGTGCACGGCGGTGACGGCCGCGTGCGCGGTCGGGCCGAACTATCGACGGCCGACGGTCGACGTCGGGCGGCACTATGCCGAGGCCCAGGGCTGGAAGCCGAGCACGCCCGGCCGCATCGAGCGCGCGGCGTGGTGGCGGATCTACCGCGATCCGGTGCTCGACCGCCTCGAACGGCAGGCCGGTGCGGCGAACCCGACGGTCGAATCCGCCGAAGCGGCGGTCGCGCAGGCGCGAGCGCTCGTCCGCGAGGCGCGCGCCGGATTCTGGCCGACCGTGACCGCGAGCTTCGGGCGCAATCGCACGACGACGATCGCCGGTTCGCACACGGTGAATTCCGCCGGACTCGCGGGTACCTGGGACCTCGACGTCTGGGGACGCACGCGGCGCGAGGTCGAGGGCAGTGCGGCGTCGGCCGCGGCCGCGGCCGCGGCGCTCGCGGCGACCCGGCTGTCGGTGCGCGCGGAGCTCGCGACCGATTATTTCGCGCTGCGGGCCCAGGACCGACTGGTGGCTCTGCTCGCCGACACGGTCGCGGCCGACCGTCAGGCGCTCGCGATCACCGAGAGCCGTTACCGGTACGGGGTTGCGGCCGAAGCGGACGTCGTCAGCGCACGAACGCAATGGCTCGCGAGCGAGTCGCAGCAGGTGAACGCCGGTGTGCAGCGCGCACTGCTCGTGCATGCGATCGCCGTGCTGCTCGGTATGCCACCGTCACGATTCTCGGTCGCACCCGCACCGCTCGCCGCGGTGGTCCCGGTCGTTCCGGCGGGCGTGCCGTCGGCGCTCCTCGAGCGGCGGCCGGACGTCGCCGAGGCGGAACGACGGGTCGCCGCCGCGAACGCGCAGATCGGCGTCGCGCGCGCGGCGTTCTTCCCTGCGCTGCAGCTCACGGGCTCGGACGATTATGTGAGCGGCGTGCTCGCGACGCTGATCCGCGCGTCCAATCAGGTCTGGGCTCTCGGTCCCCAGGTCGCGCAAACCGTGTTCGCCGGCGGCTTGCTGCGTGCCCAGGCGGCGGCCGCGCGCGCCGCCTACGACGCGAGCGT
Source organism: Gammaproteobacteria bacterium (assembly GCA_028870355.1). Lineage (GTDB taxonomy): Bacteria > Pseudomonadota > Gammaproteobacteria > Steroidobacterales > Steroidobacteraceae > Bog-1198. Next base: position 6,267 of record JAGWPU010000015.1, read on the forward strand.
CGCCGACTATCGCCAGACGGTGCTGTCCGCCGTGCAGCAGGTCGAGGACGATCTGGCGACGCTGCGGATCCTGCAGCGCCAGGCGGCGATCGCGAGGAATACGCTCGCCCAGGCGCGCGAGGCCGAAGCGCTGACGCTCGAGCAGTACAAGGCCGGGGTCGTTCCGTACAGCAGCGTGATCACCGCGCAGACCACTACGCTCGCGAGTCGCGAGACCGTGCTCAACGTGCACCTGAACCGATTGACCGCGAGCGTCTCGCTGATCGCCGCGCTCGGCGGGGGATGGGACGAGCACGCGATCGCGCGCTAGCGAGAGCCCGACCCCGCGGGGGGCGGCGTCAGTGCGCGGCTTGTCGCGTCAGCGGCCCCCGTGCGACCGGCCGTAGGTGAGTTCCACGCGCGCGCTCGCGATCGCCTCGCGCCGTAGCGCGGCCTCGATCGCGCGGCCGCGTGCGTGGGAATCGACCGGGAGCTGCGCCGAACGCAGCGCCCATACCGTGATCACGTAGTGATGCGGCGGATCCCCGAGCGGCGGGCACGGGCCGCCGTAACCGATCTCGCCGAAGTCGTTGCGACCCTGGAACGCGCCGGGCGGCAACGAGCCTCCGTCCGGACGACCCGCGTTCGCGGGCAATTCGCGCAGGCTCGCGGGGAGGTCGGCGACGATCCAATGCCACCAGCCGTGCCCGGGCGCATCCGGGTCGAACATCGTGATCGCGAGGCTCCGGGTGCCCGTCGGCGGCGCCGACCACGCGAGCGCCGGCGAATGATTCGCGCCGTCGCAGCCGCCGCGGTCGTACACCTGGTCCTTCGCGACCCGCGGCGCCCCGGCCACGTGCAGCGTGAACGCGCCCGCCGCGCCGGCGAGCGTCGTGCCGATCGCGAGCACCCAACTGGCACTCCAGAGTACGGAAGGAGTCATCGTCGCCTCCCCGTCGGGCCGTCGCCGGGCGCCGCGGCTTCGCGTGCGATCGCACGATGGCCGATATCCCGTCGGTACTGCATCGACTCCCAGTGTATCGCGTCGGCCAGCGCGTACGCTTCCTCGCGCGCCGCAGCGACCGTCGTGCCGAGACCGACCGTGCACAACACCCGACCGCCGTTGGTCACCACGGCGCCATCCTCAAGGCGCGTCGCGGCATGGAATACCTTGCCCGGCAGGCGGGCCGCTGCCTCCAGCCCGGCGATCCGCTCGCCCTTGCGCGCCACATCCGGATAGCCACCGGCCGCGAGCACCACGCCGAGCGCCGCGCGCGGATCCCAATCGGCCTGGGTCTGTGCGAGCCGATGCGCGAGTGCCGCTTCGCACAATTCGGTCAGGTCGCTGCGCAGGCGCATCAGGATCGGCTGCGTCTCGGGATCGCCGAGTCGGCAGTTGAACTCGAGCACGTTCGGCGTGCCGTCCGCGGCGATCATCAGGCCGGCGTACAGGAAGCCGGTGTAATGGATTCCTTCCGCGTCGAGGCCGCGCAGGGTCGGCTCGATCACCTCCCGTAGGATGCGCGCGTGCAGCGCCGGGGTGACCACGGGCGCCGGCGAATACGCGCCCATCCCGCCGGTGTTCGGTCCCCGATCGCCGTCGTCGCGGCGCTTGTGATCCTGCGAGGTCGCGAGGGGGAGCGCCGCCAGTCCGTCCGCGGCGACGATGAAGCTCACTTCCTCGCCGTCCAGGAATTCCTCGACCACGATCGATTCGCCGGCGGCACCGAACGCGCCGTTCAGCATCCCGGTCGCGGTGGCGACGGCTTGCTCGTGCGATTCGCAGATCACGACACCCTTGCCGGCCGCGAGGCCATCGGCCTTGATCACCAGCGGCAATCGCCATCGGCGCAGGGCATCGGGGTCGAAGTCGGTGCGATCGAAGGACCGGTACGCCGCCGTCGGGATGCCGTGGCGGGACAGGAACGCCTTGGTGTAGCCCTTCGACCCTTCGAGCCGCGCCGCGGCCCGGCTCGGTCCGAAGCAGGCAAGACCGTCGGCCGCGAAGCGATCGGCGATGCCCGCGACCAGCGGCCCCTCCGGACCGACGATCGTCAGGTCGATGCGCTCCCGCGTCGCGAACGCGGCGAGCGCGACGACGTCCTCCGCGGCGATCGGGACATTGCGCACTTTCGGTTCGAGCGCGGTGCCGGCATTGCCGGGCGCGACGTAGACGAGATCGACCCGCGGCGACTGCGCGCACTTCCACGCCAGCGCATGCTCCCGCCCTCCGCCACCGACGACCAGGACCTTCATCCTGGCGCCCTAATGGCGAAAGTGACGGATGCCGGTGAACACCATCGCGATTCCGCGCTCGTCGGCCGCGGCGATCACGTCGGCGTCCTGCTTCGATCCGCCCGGTTGGATCACCGCGCCGACCCCGAGATCGGCGATCGTCTCGAGGCCGTCGCGGAACGGGAAGAACGCGTCCGAGGCGACCGCGCCGCCTTCGCAGGACAGGCCGGCGTCGCGCGCCTTCATGGCGACGATCCGGCTGCTCACGACGCGGCTCATCTGCCCGGCGCCGATACCGATCGTCGCGCGATCCTTCACACAGACGATCGCGTTCGACTTCACGAACTTCGCGATGCGCCACGCGCACAGCAGGTCCTCGATCTCGGCCGGCGTCGGTGTGCGCCGGGTCACGACGCGCAGATCCGCGGGCGCGATCCGTGCTTCATCGCGCGTCTGCACGAGCAGTCCGCCGGTCACGCTGCGAACCTCGAGCCGCTGGGCGACCGGGCGGCCCAGGTCGCCGACCCGCAGCACCCGGACGTTCTCCTTGCGCTCGAGCAGTGCGGCGGCGTCGGCGTCGACCGCCGGGGCGAGGATGACCTCGACGAACTGCCGATCGGTGATCGCGCGCGCGGTCGCTGCGTCGAGCGCGCGGTTGAACGCGATGATGCCGCCGAACGCCGACGTCGGATCGGTACGATAGGCGAGCTCGTAGGCGTCGAGCCGATCGGCGGCGACCGCGACGCCGCAGGGATTCGCGTGCTTCACGATCACGCAGGCCGGCTCGGCGAACTGCCGCACGCATTCCAGCGCGGTATCGGCGTCGGCGAGGTTGTTGTACGAGAGCGGCTTGCCCTGCAACTGGATCGCGGACGCGACCGACGCACCGATCGCGTTCGGATCGGCGTAGAACGCCGCCTGTTGATGCGGATTCTCGCCGTAACGCAAGTCGAGCCGCTTGCGGAACGACAGGTTCAGGTCCGTCGGAAAACTCTCCGGTCCGACGCCGATGGTGTTCGCGAAGTAGGCGGACACCATCGCGTCGTACTGCGCGGTGTGAGCGAACGCCTTCGCGGCGAATCGCTGGCGCATCGGCAGCAGCGTCCCGCCGTGGTTCGCGGCGATCTCGTCGAGCAGGGCCCGGTAGTCGGCCGGATCGACGACGACGGTCACCGCGGCGTGGTTCTTCGCGGCGGCGCGGACCATCGCCGGGCCCCCGATGTCGATGTTCTCGACCGCCTCTTCGTAGCTGCAGCCGGGTCGGGCGACGGTGGCCGCGAACGGGTAGAGGTTCACGACGAGCAGATCGATCGGCTCGATCCCGTGGTCGCGCATGACCTCATCGTCGACGCCGCGGCGTCCGAGCAGGCCGCCGTGGATCCGTGGATGCAAGGTCTTCACGCGTCCGTCCATGATCTCCGGGAAGCCGGTGTGCTCGGCGACCTCCTTGACCTGGACGCCGTGTTCCGCGAGGAGTTTCGCGGTGCCGCCGGTCGACAGCAGTTCCACGCCGCGCTCCCGCAGCGCCCGTGCGAATTCGACGATGCCCTGTTTGTCGGAAACGCTGAGGAGCGCGCGGCGGATCGTCGTCAACACGGGCGGATCACTCGCCGATGCCGAGTTCCCGCAGCTTCTTGCGAAGCGTGCCGCGGTTGATCCCGAGGATCGTGGCCGCGCGGCTCTGGTTCCCCTGCACGTGGTCCAGCACGACCTTGAACAGCGGCTCCTCGACCTCGCGCATCACGAGTTCGTAGAGTCTCGCGGGCTTGTGCCCGTTGAGCGTCTCGAAATACGACTGCAACGCTTCCTCGGCCTGCGTGCGCAAGGGAACGCCCTTGCCGTTGACCTTGAGATCCCGCCCATCGAACCGAGGGCTCGGGTCCTTGCGGATTCGCGGTTTCTTTCGTGCGGCCATGTCCGTCGTCGATTTCCCGTGAGGCTTTGTTCTTATGTTCGTTAGTTCCGCGCGATCGACGCGCGCTCGAAGAGCGTCAATGCCGCCGCCAATTGCCCCTGCGCGGTTTCTTCCCGCATCACGCGCGATCTCACATCCCCGTCTGCCGGCTGACGCCGGCAGTACCAACTCAAGTGTTTTCGCGCCATCCGAACACCGGTCTCCTCGCCGTAGAACGAGTACAGGTCTTCGAGGTGGGCGCGCATGATATCACGGACCTTCGCGGGTGGCAGTTCACCTGGATTCTCGCCGTGCGCGAGAAAAAAATTGACTTCTTCGAAGATCCATGGCGCGCCCTGTGCTGCGCGTCCGATCATCACGGCGTCGCAGCCGGTCTCGGCGAGCACCGCGCGGGCGCGCGCGCCGGAATCGATGTCGCCGTTCGCGATCACCGGGATGCGGACCGCGGCCTTGATCTCGCGAATCGTGTCGTATTCGGCGGCGCCGCGAAAGAGATCCGCCCGTGTGCGTCCGTGAATCGCTATCGCTTGCACCCCGCATTGCTCGGCGATGCGCGCGATCCGCGGGCCGTTGCGGTTCGCCGGATCCCAGCCGGTACGCGTCTTCAGCGTGACCGGCGCGTCGACCGCGCGCACGATCGACTCGAGGATCCGCGCGACCAGCGGTTCATCGCGCAGCAGCGCCGACCCGGCGAGACGATTGCACACCTTCTTCGCCGGACAGCCCATGTTGACGTCCACGATGTCCGCGCCGGCGTCGACGCAGCGGCGCGCCGCCTCGGCCATCGTCGCGGGCTCGACGCCCGCGAGCTGCACGACCCGCGGTCGCGGTTCCCCGTCGTGATCGAGGCGGCGCCGCGATTTGGCGGTGCTCCAGAGCCGCACGTCCGAACTCAGCATCTCGGATGCTGCGAGGGCTGCGCCGAACCGGCGACACAAGGCACGGAACGGCCGGTCGGTGACGCCCGCCATCGGCGCGAGCAGTGCGCGCGAGGCGAGCCGGAACGGGCCGATTTCGAGCGCAGGACCTCGGGTCATGAGCCACCGGTGTCGCAGAGCATCTCGCCCGAGTCGCCCCGCAGGCACAGGTCGATCTCGAATCCTTCGGCGTTCTTGCCCGGATCGACGATGCCGAGCGTCGCGTTCGCGCGCTGGCCCGGCGCCATCAACCGCGGCGGCTTGCCGAGGTATTCGCGCGGCGCGAAGTCGCGTGTGCCGACGCGGTTGCCGAAGCGGTCGGTCAGCGTGACGCGCAGCCAGGGATAGGGCTGGAAAGCGGCGGCCGTGTTCAGAATGCTCGCGCGTACGCGCAGGATGCCGTTCGCGGCCGGATCGTCGGTGACGCCCCATTGGCGCAGTTGATAATCGTGAAGATCGGCGGGAATCGGCAGCTGCAGGCCGAGGCGCGCGTACAGCGCGCGGAGCGGCTCCCCGAACGGCGTCTGCGAGGCGATGAACTCGCGCTCGCGATTCACGACCTGCGCGGCAAGCAGCAGCACGAGGAACGCGGCGAGCGTGCTCCAGAGCGCGACCGCGATGCGGTGTCGCGGACGATCGAGCGGCAACGCCGGGGGGGCGGCGCGCGCCGCAGCTGCGAGCAGCGCGGCATCCGCCGCCGCGGCGGACCCGGGCATCGCCTCGGATCCGGCATCGAGCTCGGGGCCGGGCCTGGACGCGGATCCGGCCGTGTCCGCGGACGCGAGCGGCGATTCGGCCGCGAGCATCGGCTCGGCTTCGAGCGCCGATTCGGCTTCGAGCGCCGGCTCGGCGTGACCGAATGGGCTGACGTCGATGGTCGTCACCGGCGCGTTCGTCGCGGCGGGTTCCATCGCCGCGTCGGATTCGATCGCCGCGTCGGACTCCGGGGCGTTCTCGATCGACGGGTCGAGGCCCGCGGGGGGCGGCGCTTCGAGCGAGACTTCGAGCGAGGCTTCGATCACGATCTCCTCGAACGCCACGTCCGCGGGTGCCATCCCGTCCGCGCTCGCGGCCTGCGAATCCGCAGCCTCCGGGGTCGTCGACCACCGCGGAGCCGGCGGCGCCCCGCGTTCCGGCGCGATGAACACGCGGTCGAGATCGCCGGGCGGCACGGTGAATTCGAGGGATTCGTCCTCCGGGAAGAACGGCGGGCCGACGATCCGCAGCTGCTCGATCCGCTCGCCGGGTCCGGCTTCCCCGGGGCCATCCGCGGCGAAGTCCTCGTCCGGTGAGTCGTGGTCGTCATCGGCCGCTGCGTCTTCGTGGTGCAGCGGCCGGTGGTCCTCGCCCGCACCGGATTCGAGGATCTGCTCGGCGTGGCGGTTCTGCGCGAGCCGCGATCCGGCGAGCGGGAAGTCGTCCGGTCGCTCCTCGAGGTGTGCGAGCGCGTTGAACGCGGCGCCGCATCGACCGCAACGCACCTGCCCGGCCGCCGCGCGCAGGATCTCGGCGGAGACCCGGAAGATCGTCTCGCACCGCGGACATTGCGTGTACATCGCGTCTCCCCTCAACGGCCCGGGCCGGTCCGGCGGCGGGCGCGCAAGCAGCACCAATCGTCCCGCCGCGAGACGCCCACGATATCAAACGACTCCCGGTACGCCGCAACCACCGAGTCGACCTGCGATGCGAGGATGCCGGACAGCACCAGCGCCGCGCCCGGGCGACAGGCGGCAGCGAGCCGCTCGCGCACCTCGATCAGCGTTCCGGCGAGGATGTTCGCGAACACCGCATCGTACGTCGACAACGCCGATCCCGCCGCTGCGGTCGCGAGACGGTCGGCGACACCGTTCAAGGCCGCATTCGCGGCCGTCGCCGCGAGCGCCTGTGGGTCGAGGTCGACGCACAGCGCCCGCGCGGCACCGAGCTTCAGGGCCGCGATCGCGAGGATCCCCGATCCGCAGCCGAAGTCGAGCACGTTCCCGCCTTCGAGGGGGAGCGTCGTGAGCGTCTCGAGGCACAGCGCCGTGGTCGGATGCGTACCGGTACCGAACGCGAGACCTGGATCGAGCCGGACGAGGATTGCGCCGGAATCCTCGGGGGCCGGTGCCATCGTCGGCACGATCCAAAGCCGTTCGCCGAAGCGCATCGATTTCCAGTCCTTGAGCCATTCGCGCTCCCAGGCACGGTCAGCGATCCGTCGCAGCGTCGCATCGTCGAGCACCTGTGGATCGAGTGCAGCCGCCACACGGACCAGGCAGGCCGCCGGATCGAGCGCGTCGTCGAACAGGGCGCGCACGACCGTATCGCTCCACAGCCGGAACTCGCCCGGCTGCGGCTCGAGGATCGGCTCGTCGCCGCGATCGAAGTACGAGATCGCGGTCGCGCCGGCCTCGGTCAGCGCCGCCTCGACGGTCGGCAGGTTCCGGCCGCGGAGGGTGAGTTCGATCTCAAAGAACGCCATCGCCCCGCCGCCTGCGACGACTCACTTGATTCCGAGCCGCCGCTCCAGGTAATGGATGTCCGTGCCGCCCTGGCGAAACGCCGAGTGCGTGAAGATTTCCTGGTGCAGCGGCACGTTGGTCTTGATGCCCTCGACGACCAGTTCCGCGAGCGCGTTGCGCATGCGCGCGATCGCGGTGTCGCGGGTGTCGCCGTACGCGATGATCTTCGCGATCAGGGAGTCGTAGTACGGCGGTACCGGGTAGCCGGTATAGACGTGGCTGTCGACCCGGATCCCGGGACCGCCGGGCGCGTGCCACAGCTTCACGGTCCCGGGCGAGGGCACGAAGGTCTTCGGATCCTCCGCGTTGATGCGGCATTCGATCGCGTGCCCGCGGATCTCGACGTCGCTCTGCTGGAACGGGAGCGGCTCTCCCGCCGCGATCAGCAGTTGCGCCTTCACGATGTCGATCCCGGTCACGAGCTCGGTGACCGGGTGCTCGACCTGCACCCGCGTGTTCATCTCGATGAAATAGAACTCCTCGTCCTGATACAGGAACTCGAGGGTTCCGGCGCTGCGGTAACCGACCTCGCGGCACGCGCGCGCGCATCGCTCGCCCATCATCTTGCGCTGCTTCGCGGTCAAGCCGGGCGCTGGCGCCTCCTCGACGACCTTCTGATGGCGGCGCTGCATCGAGCAGTCGCGCTCGCCGAGGTGCACGACGTTGCCGTAGTTGTCGGCGAGCACCTGGAACTCGATGTGGCGCGGTCTCTCGAGGAACTTCTCCATGTAGACCTGATCGTTGCCGAAGGCCGCGAGCGCCTCGGCCTTCGTGACGCTGATCGCGCTCAGCAGGGCCGCGTCGGAGTGCACGACCCGCATCCCGCGTCCCCCGCCGCCGCCCGACGCCTTGATGATCACGGGGTAGCCGATGGTCTTCGCGATCCGGAAGTTCTCGCCCGCATCGTCCCCGAGCGGGCCGTCGGACCCCGGCACGCAGGGCACCCCCGCGGCCTTCATCACCTTGATCGCCGAGACCTTGTCACCCATCATCCGGATCGTCTCGGCGCGCGGGCCGACGAAGATGAACCCGCTCTTCTCGACGCGCTCGGCGAAATCCGCATTCTCCGAGAGGAAGCCGTAACCCGGGTGGATCGCGACCGAATCGGTGACCTCCGCCGCGCTGATGATCGCGGGCATGTTGAGGTAGGAGGCGCCCGATTGCGGCGGCCCGATGCAGACGGTCTCGTCCGCAAGCAGCACGTGCTTGGTGTTGTGATCCGCGGTCGAATGCACCGCGACCGTCTTGATCCCGAGCTCGCGGCACGCCCGCAGGATCCGAAGCGCGATCTCGCCGCGATTGGCGATGACGACTTTCTCGAGCATCGCGGTCATTCGACCACGAACAACGGCTGGCCGAATTCGACCGGGTCGCCGTTCTTCGCGAGGATCGCGGTGACCTTGCCCGCCTTGTCCGATTCGATCTGGTTCATCATCTTCATCGCTTCGATGATGCACAGGGTCTGGCCGACGCGCACCTCGTCACCGATCTCGACGAACGGCTTCGCATCCGGCGACGGCGCCGAGTAATAGGTGCCGACCATCGGGGAAGTCACGGTGCGCTCGCTCGCGAGCGCCTTGCGCTCCGCGGCGGCAGCGGTTGCGGGCGGGCCGATCGCAACCGCCGGGGCGGGCGCCGGGGGCGCCGCGAGCGCCGGGGGGGCGATCGCGACCGCACCGCGCGGGTAGCGACTGATCCGGACCGACTCCTCGCCCTCCGAGATCTCGAGTTCCGAAATTCCGGATTCCTCGAGCAGCTCGATGAGCTTCTTGACCTTGCGAATGTCCATCGTGGGAAATGCCTCTTTGCAGGAGTTCGATCAGCGACGCGGCGCGGAGGCCGACAGCCGCCGTGCGGCCGCCTCCAGCGCGAGCTCGTAGCCGATCGGCCCGAGCCCGAACACGCAGCCGACCGCGATATCGGAGAAATACGACTGATGGCGGAACGGTTCGCGCGCGAACACGTTACTGAGATGCACCTCGATGAAGGGCACCCCGACCGCGAGGATCGCGTCGCGCAGCGCGACGCTCGTGTGAGTGAATGCGCCGGGATTGAAGATCAGGAAATCGACGCCTTCGCGCGGGCAGGCGTGGATCTTCTCGATCAACTCGTGCTCGGCGTTGCGCTGCAGGCAATCGAGCACGAGGCCGAGCGTGCGCGCCCGCGTCCCGAGGTCGCGTTCGATGTCGGCAAGCGTCGCCGAACCGTAGACTTGCGGTTCCCGGGACCCGAGCAGATTCAGATTGGGGCCGTTCAGCAGCAGGACGCGAGCCATCAGCCGTTGTGTTTTCTTGGCGTCGTAATGACAGCGAGGTCCGGCATGATAACCGGAACGGGCGCCGATTTGGCAAGAATCAGGCGCGAATGCCGCCGATCCCGCTGCGAATGTCCGATTTTGCGTCTCTAGCCGTTCGTTGCGGCGCGGCGCAGGCGATCGAGTCCCGCGGCGATTGCGTGCCGGGCCGCGGGCAATGCGAGCCGGTGGGCGTCGACCGCCTGGACCGTGCCTAGGATCAACTCGATTTGCGGTCGATGCAACTCGCCGAGGTACAGCGCGACGATCTCGCCGCGGTCGTCGGTGAATACGGTGAACGGAAACGCCGGCGAGGCGACGCCGAGCGACGCGATGACGCCGAGGGCATCCCGTTCGCCTTGCAGAACGGGGTAGGTGATCCGGAATCGCTTCACGAACGCGGCGACCGCGGCGCGCCGGTCGACCGCGACGCCGACGACCGTGACGCGGCGCGCATGCCATTCGCGGTCGATCGACTGGAGCAGGGGGACTTCCTGCCGGCAAGGCCCGCACCAGGTGGCCCAGAAGTTCAGGATCAGCGCGCGACCGGCGAAGCGCGTGATCGGTACGGGGCGGCCGGCGAGATTCTGCAGGCGAAACGCCGGCAGGTGCCGCGGGATCTTCACGCTCGGGAGCGCGCCGACCCGAGGATCGGGAATCCGATCGGCGGGACTCGGCGGACTCGCTTCCCCGACCGGCACCGCGATGCCGGCGCTCGCGTCCCGGGCGGCCGATTCGTGCGCGAGGTACGCGCGTCCGCCGACCCACGCGGCCGCAATCGCGGCCGTCGCGGCGAGCCACGGGGTCGCGCGGCTCATCGTCCCACCGCCCGCCGAGAGGACGACGCGGCGCGCGTCACCACCAGTCGCTTCGTGATCCGCGGATAGCACAGTCCGGCGAGCGCGCAGCCCTGGAAACTCACTTGCAGCCGCGGCGCTGCGTCGCGCGCGGGGGCCCCGGCGAGCTCCGCGGTCGCGTCGACCGCATGGAAAAACACCTGCTGTGGGCCAAAGTAGCGATCGGTGCGCAGGATCCCGGTGGGCAGCCGCCAGGGGCTGGCGAGCCGATCGGCGCCGAGCACCCGGATACCGATCCGGCTGCGGTACAGGTAATAGCCCGGCGCAATGTCCCAGTGCACCGTGAGCCGCTGGCCGACCCGGCGCGCCGACACCCGGAATGCCTGAGCCGCGGGCAGGAAGTCCTGGGCATTGGACTCGCCGGCGGTGGCCCACCAGGGTCGGGCGGGCGTGCTCCGCGCCAGCAGCAATGCTGCAATGCAAAGAGCGAGCCCCCGAGGATCGCGCAAACCGATTCGTCGACGCATGGACACACGATATCCCAGTGGCTCGGGCGACGTGCACCCTTGAAACCGGCAATTCCGTCGCTATCATTGGCAGCCAATAGGCGTGAGTGCTAACAGCCTTCGCTCTATTGGCCTCTATCCCGAACCCTTAACGCTTGAGGAGTCTTGTCTTATGAAGATTCGTCCCCTTCATGACCGCGTGATCGTGAAACGAGAGGAAGAGGAGCGCAAGTCTCCGGGTGGGATCGTGATCCCCGATACGGCCGCCGAGAAGCCGACCTTCGGCAAAGTCCTCGCCGTCGGCAAGGGCAAGATCCTCGAGAACGGTGAAATCCGTCCGCTCGACCTGAAGGTCGGCGACAAGGTGATGTTCGGCAAGTACAGCGGCACCGAAGTCAAGATGGACGGCGAGGAACTGGTCGTCATGCGCGAAGAAGACGTGATGGCCGTCGTCGAGAGCCGTTGAGCGGTACCGCCGAATCCCCCCTTTCAAAGAATCCATTTCGAGCAGAGGAAATTTTCAA
>JAGWPU010000125.1 GCA_028870355.1 Gammaproteobacteria bacterium
CGCGCCGCCGCGAGTCCCCGCTCGCGATGCACATCGAAGAGCTTGCCCAGCTCGGCCATCGGCGGGATGCGCGTGAAGCCGTGCCGGAAGCGCTGCACGCGACCGCCCTCGTGGTCGACACCGATCAGGAGCGAGGGGCTGCGCACCGCCTTGATCGCCGCGGTCAGCGCGAGGAGCTGCTCGCGGTCACGGTAGTTGCGCGAGAACAGGATCACGCTGCCGACGAGCGGATGCGCGAGCACCTCGCGGTCGTCGGCCGAGAGCTCGGTTCCGGGGAGGTCGACCATCAACGGGCCGAGGCTCATCGCCGTCGCTCGAAGACCGCGATCGCCTCGAGGTGCGTCGTCTGCGGAAACATGTCCATGACCCCCGCCGCCGCGAGCTCGTACGTGCCGGCGTCGACCAAGACGCTTGCGTCGCGCGCCAGGCTGCCCGGATGACAGGAAATATACACGACGCGGCGCGGCCGCCAATCCAGGAGCCGCTCCGCGACCTCGCGCGCGCCGGCCCGCGGCGGATCGAGCAGCACGAGGTCGGGCGGCTCCCGCGCCCAGTCGCCGAACGAGGCCGGCTCGAACAGGTTCGCGACGTGGAAGCGCGCGTTGTCGATCCCGTTGCGGCGCGCGTTGTCGCGCGCGCGCTCGACGAGCCCCGGATCGCCCTCGACGCCGACCACCTGCGCCGCGCGGCGCGCGAGCGGCAGGGTGAAATTGCCGAGCCCGCAGAACAGGTCCAGGACCCGGTCGGCGGGGCCCGGGTCGAGCGCCGCGATCGCCGCCTGCACCATCGCCTCGTTGAGCGCGCCGTTCACCTGCACGAAGTCGACCGGCGCGAACCCGATCCGCACCGCGCCGCCGTCGACCGCATAATCCAGCGGGGGCGCCTCGCCGAGCGGCCGGACCGAATCGAGCCCGCCGGGCTGCAGGTGGACCGCGGCGCCGACCTCGCGGCCGAACGCCGCGAGCCGCTCGAGGTCCGCCGGGCTCGGCGGGTCCATCACCCGGAACACGAGCGCCGCCGCCGCGTCCGCGACCGCGAGCTCGACCTGCGGCACGCGCTCGCGGATCGACAGACCCTCGACCAGCGCCGCCAGATCCCGCGGAAGCGTCGCGAACCGCTCGACCAGCACCTCGCAGCGCGCGAGGTCGGCGAGGTACGGCGCGTCGCGCTCGCGAAATCCCGCGAGCACCCGGCCCTTCTTGCGCACGTAGCGGATCCCGAGCCGCGCGCGCCGCCGGTACCCGAACGGCGGACCGGCGAGCGGCGCGAGCACCGTCGCCGGCCGCACCCGGCCGATGCGCTCGAAGTCCTCGAGGAGCTGCGTCTGCTTCGCCGCGAGCTGCGCGTCGCCGGCGAGGTGCTGCAGCGAGCAGCCCCCGCAGACGCCGAAGTGCGCGCAGCGCGGCTCGACCCGATCGGGCGAGGCGGCGAGGATCGCGACGAGCCGCGCCTCGTCGAGGTGCCGGCGGCGCCGGGTGATCTCGATCTCGACGCGCTCGCCGGGCAGCGCGCCGGCGACGAACACCGCCTTGCCGTCGATCCGCGCGACCCCGCGGCCATCGTGCGCGAGCGCGGTGACCTCGACCTCGCGGCGCTCGCCGCGCGTCAGCCCGGCCATGCGGCCGCGAACTCGCGCCAGTGGGCGGCGTCGGCGTCCTCGAGGAAGCGGCGCACGCGTGCGATCTCGGCCGCGTGCTCCGTCGCGGTGAGCTTGCCGCGCACCCACTCGAAGCGCAGGAAGATCAGGTAGGTGTTCAGCACGTCGGTCTCGCAGTACGCGCGGATCCCGGCGATCTCGCCGCGCTGGTACGCGTCCCAGACCTCGCCGCCGTGCATCCCGAGCTTGCCCGGCAGGCCGAGCAGCACCGCGGTGTCGTTCAGGGAGACCCGGCCGCGCGCCTGGAACCCCGACAGGATGTCCATCAGGTCCATGTGGCGCCAGTGATAGCGGCTGAGGTAATTGCGGAAGCGGAAGCTCGTGTCGCTCTCGCCGAGCTCCCAGTAGCGCGCGGCGCTGACCCCGTGCAGCAGGCTCCGGTAGTGCAGCACCGGCAGGTCGAAGCCCGAGCCGTTCCAGGACACGAGATCCGGCGTGTAGCGCTCGATCCCGTCGAAGAAGCGCTCGATCAGCAGCTTCTCGGGCGCGTCCTCCTCGCCGAGGCTCCACAGCTTCAGCGAGTCGCGCGAGCGCATCGCGACCGAGATCGCGACGATCCGGTGCTGCTCGTGCGAGAGGAACTCGGTGCCGGTCTGCTCGCGGCGCTTGCGGAACATCACCGCCGCGACCTCCGCGTCGGTGAGGTCGTGCAGCCCGTGGAGCCGCCGGCCGAGATCCGTGTCCGGCACGGTCTCGATGTCGAAGACCAGCGTGCTCACTGCCGTGCGGCGGTCATCAGGGCCTTCATCTCGCGGACCGCGCCCGCGAGGCCGTCGAACACCGCGCGCGCGACGATCGCGTGGCCGATGTTGAGCTCGACGATCTCGGGAATCGCGGCGACCGGCGCGACGTTGTGATAGTGCAGCCCGTGGCCCGCGTGCACCTCGAGGCCGATCGCCGCGGCCGCGCGCGCGGCGCTGCGCAGCCGTTCGAGCTCGCGCGCCTGCGCGGAGCCCGAGGCGTCCGCGTACGCGCCGGTGTGCAGCTCGACGACCGGCGCGCCGACCCGCCGCGCCGCCTCGATCTGCGCGCCGTCCGGGTCGATGAACAGCGCGACCCGCACGCCCGCGGCCGCGAGCGCGGCGCAGGCCGGCGCGACCCGTCCGGCGAGCCCGCGGACGTCGAGCCCGCCTTCGGTCGTGATCTCCTGGCGCGACTCCGGCACGAGACACGCATCCTGCGGGCGCGTCGCGCAGGCGATCCGCACCATCTCGTCGGTGACCGCCATCTCGAGGTTCATCCGCGTCTGCAGCGTCTCGCGCAGCGTCGCGACGTCGCGGTCCTGGATGTGGCGGCGGTCCTCGCGCAGGTGCAGCGTGATCCCGTCCGCGCCGGCCTGTTCGGCGAGGAGCGCGGCGTACACCGGGTCCGGATAGCGCGCGCGGCGCGCCTGGCGCAACGTCGCGACGTGATCGATGTTCACGCCGAGCGCGATCCCGGCCGCGCCGCTCATCCGCGCTCCCGCGGGCGCAGCCCCGCCATGATCCGCCGGGTCGCGAGCGCCCGGCCGTCGAGGCAGGCGTCGAGCGCGGTGCGCAGCACCCGCTTCGCGTCGCGCAGGCTCCGCGGATCCTCGAGCGAATCGGCCGCGAGATCCGCGAGCGATCGGCCGTAGACCGCGCCGGGCACATCGGCGACGCAAGCCTCGGGTCCTCTGTCGGGCTGGAATCGGTAGGTCATCGTCGGTTCGATCGGCCGGCCCTCGCCGGTGTGCGTCAACTGTAACCCATATCCGAGCTCTTCGAGGAGCCGCTTCTCGAAGCGTCGCAGGGTCGCCTCCTCCTCGCCATCGCCGGCGAGCGCGTGCAGCGTCGCGTCGTAGGACTCGAAGATCCCGGGGCTCGGGTCGCCGCGCACGGTGAGCTTCAGCAGCAGCTCGTTCAGGTAGAACCCGCTCATCAACCGCCGCGGCGGCAGCACCGGCGCGGGGCCGTCGAGCTCGGCGTCGACGAGCCGGCAGGCCTCGCCCCGCCCCGTCCACGACAACAGCAGCCGCTGGAACGGCCGCACGAGCGGCGCGAGCCGCGCCTTCGGGCCGGTGGCACCGCGCGCGAACAGCGACAGCCGCCCGTGGTCGGCGGTGAACGCCTCGACGATCCGGCTGGTCTCGCGGTACGCGTGATGGTGCAGCACGTACGCCGGCGTCAGCCAGACGCGCCGCGCCTCCCTCACGTGCGTTCGTAGCCGAATTGCTTCAGCGCCGCCTCGCTGTCGGCCCAGTTCTCCTTGACCTTCACCCACAGCTCGAGGTGCACCGGCCGCTGCCACAGGTCCGCGAGCTCGATTCTGGCGAGCCGGCCGATCTCCTTGATCCGCTCGCCGCGCTGGCCGATCACGATCGCCTTCTGCCCGCTGCGCTCGACCCAGATCACCGCGTGGATCACGCTGCGCCCGCCCTCGTCGGCGAACCCCTCGATCTGCACGCTCAAGCCATACGGCAGTTCCTCGCGCAGGTTCAACGTGAGCTTCTCGCGGATCACCTCGGCGGCGTGGAACGGCTCGTCGCGGTCGGTGAGCACGTCCGGCGGGAACGCCGGCGGCGCCTCGGGCATCCGCCCCGCCAACAGCTCGGCGAGCCGGTCGAGGTTCTCGCCGGTACGCGCCGAGACCGGCACGATCGCGGACGCGGGAATCCGGTCGGTGATCGACTCGAGGAACGGCAGCAGTCGCTCCCGCGGCGCGACGCCGTCGATCTTGTTCACGACGACGACGAGCGGCTGCTTCAGGCCCCTGACCCGCTCCCAGACCCAGTCGTCCCCGTCGTCGAAGCGCAGCGCCTCGACGACGAACAGGATCGCGTCGGCGTCGCGCGAGGAGCTGATCGCGACGCGGTTCATATACTGGTTCATCACCCGCCGCGCACCCGAGTGCAGCCCCGGCGTGTCGATCAGCACGAGCTGCGCGGCCGGACGGTTCACGACGCCGAGGATCCGGTGCCGGGTCGTCTGCGGCTTCGGCGCGACGATCGACACCTTGCGCCCGACCAGCGCATTCACCAGCGTCGACTTGCCGACGTTCGGCCGGCCGACGATCGCGACGAACCCGCAGCGAAACGCCGCGCCGCTCACGACGGCCACCGTCCGGCCTCGGGCAGGCGCTCGATCACCCGCTCGGCCGCGATCTGCTCCGCGCGGCGCCGGCTCGCGCCCTCGCCGCTCGCCGACAGGCCGAGCGCGGGGACCTCGCAGCGCACCTCGAAGTGCTGATCGTGCGGCTCGCCGCTGACCGCGATCAGGTGGTACGCGGGAACCGCGACGCCACGCCCCTGCAGCGTCTCCTGCAGGCGGGTCTTCGGGTCCTTCAGCACCGCGACCGCGGGCAGCTGCGCGAGCGGCTCGGCGAGCAGCCGCCGCACGACCGCCGCGGCCGCGTCGAACCCCGCGTCGACGAACACCGCACCCACGATCGCCTCGAGCGCGTCGGCGAGGATGGATTCGCGCCGGTGCCCGCCACTCTTCGCCTCGCCCGCGCCGAAGCGCAGGCGCTCGCCGACGCCGCGTCCGGCCGCGATCCGTGCGAGCGACCGGCCGCTCACGAGCGTCGCGCGCTGGCGCGAGAGGCTCCCCTCGTCCGCGCGCGGATGCGCCTCGTAGAGCATCTGCGCGACCACGCAGTCGACCACCGCGTCGCCGAGGAACTCGAGCCGCTCGTTGTGCGCGGACCCCGCGCTGCGGTGGGTCAGCGCGGTCATCGCGAGCTCCGGCCGCGCGAACGCGTGGCCGAACTCGCGTTCGATCCAGGTGAGGATCCCGGCGGGTGCGGACGCGGCGCTCACTGGATCGGCACGGTCTTGTCGAAGTGCGCGACCAGCGAGATGTTGCCGATGAACGAGACGCGGTCGTCGTAATCGACGTGCAGCGCGATCGTGCCGTCGCCGCGCTCGATCTGCACGTCGTCCGGGGTGATCCGGTCGATGCTCTCGATCTCCCAGTGCCGCTCGAGCGCCCGGCGGATCATGAACTGATCGACCGTCTGGCCCTTCAGCTCGGTCGACACCGACTGCAGCGTGTGCGAGACCTTCAGGTAATTGAGGTACGCCGGCACGAGCCGGATCCCCGCGTAGACGAGCACGCCCGCCATCGCCATCACCAGCAGCACGCCCAAGAACGTCATCCCTTTTTGACGGTCCCGCATCTCGATACCCCCGGGTTGGTTCGGCTTCAGTGAATCAGATGCCCGATCCTGCCCCAAAGCGGGCCGTCGCGCATGTCCAGATTCAACCACACGATCACGGCCTTGCCGACGAGGTCCTTGGCCGGCACCATGCCCGGCGCGTCGGGCTCGCCCTGCCACCGACTGTCCTTGCTGTTGTTGCGGTTGTCGCCCATGAAGAAATAATGCCCGGCCGGGACGGTCCATTCCCCGGTCTTCACCGGGCCGTTCGCGAACATGATCCGGTGATGGTGGGTTCCGAGCTGCTCCCACGCGGTGCCGACGCCCGCGTAGTTCCACTGCTCGTCCTTCGGCCCGCGGTAGATCGGGCCCGGGGTCTGCGGGACGGGCTTGCCGTTGATGAACACCTGGTCGTTCGCGTCGACCCGGACCCGGTCGCCCGGGAGCCCGACGAGCCGCTTGATGTAGTCGATCTTCGGGTTCGGCGGCAGGCGGAACACGATCACGTCGCCGCGCTGCGGCTTGCCGGTCTTCAGGATCAGCGTGTGCGTGACCGGCAGGCGCAGCCCGTACTCGTACTTCGCGACGAAGATGAAGTCGCCGTCGTAGAGCGTCGGCATCATCGAGTCCGAGGGGATCCGGAACGGCTCGAACAGGAACGAGCGGATCAGGAGCACCACGAGGATCACCGGGAAGAACGAGCGCGCGTACTCGACCGCGATCGGCTCGCGCACCGCCTCGGCGGCGGTGCCCGTCCGCTCGGCGGACGCGAGGCGGCGGCGGCGGAAGAACGCGAGGTCGAGCGCCCAGATCACGCCGGCCGCGGCGCCGACGATCACGAGCAGAACGCTGAAGTCGACCGCCTCGAAGCGGAACATCCGCCACAGCGCGATCGCCGCGATCGCGAGCAGCGCCCAGCCGGCGATCCGCGCGGGCAGCGGCTCCTCGGCGCTGGTCCCGCCCGGGTCGCGCTTCGGCCGCAGCACCCAGCCGTCGTAGAGGATCACCGCGACGCACGCGAGCGCCGCGTACAGCAGACCCATCAATACCCCGTTCCCGTTGTGTGGCGTCACGAAATGCCCTCGCTGGTCGCCTCTTGCCCGATCAACCCGGTTTCTTGCCCACGCGCAGCACGGCGAGGAACGCTTCCTGCGGGATCTCGACCGAGCCGACCTGCTTCATGCGTTTCTTGCCCGCCTTCTGCTTCTCGAGGAGCTTGCGCTTGCGGCTCACGTCGCCGCCGTAGCACTTCGCGAGCACGTTCTTTCGCATCGCCTTCACGCTCGCGCGCGCGATGATGTGACTGCCGATCGCCGCCTGCACCGCGACGTCGAACATCTGCCGCGGAATGAGCTCCTGCATCTTGTCGACGAGCTCGCGGCCGCGATGATAGGCGTTGTCCCGGTGAACGATCAGCGACAGCGCGTCGACCGGATCGCCGTTGATCAGCACGTCGAGCTTCACGAGCGGCGCGGCCTGGAAGTGGCTGAACTCGTAGTCGAAGGACGCGTAGCCGCGGCTCGCCGACTTCAGCCGGTCGAAGAAGTCGAGCACGACCTCGGCGAGCGGGAGCTCGTACTGGAGCGAGACCTGGCTGCCGAGGAACAGCATCTTCTTCTGCACGCCGCGCTTCTCGCTGCACAGGGTGAGCACCGCGCCGACGTGTTCCGGCGGCACGAGGATGTTCGCGACGATGATCGGCTCGCGCATCTCGGCGATCCGGTCGGTGGGCGGCAGCTTCGCCGGATTGTCGACGTGCGTGACCGCGCCGTCGGTCGTCAGGATCTCGTAGATCACGGTCGGCGCGCTGGTGATCAGGTCGAGGTCGTACTCGCGTTCCAGCCGCTCCTGCACGATGTCCATGTGCAGCAGCCCGAGGAAGCCGCAGCGGAAGCCGAAGCCGAGCGCGCTCGACACCTCCGGCTCGAAGTGCAGCGCCGAGTCGTTGAGCTTCAGCTTCTTCAGCGCCTCGCGGAACTGCTCGTAGTCGTCCGAGCTCACCGGGAAGAGCCCCGCGAAGACCCGCGGCTGGACCTGCTTGAACCCGGCGAGCGGCGCCGCGGCCGGCGTCGACTCCAGCGTGATCGTGTCGCCGACCGGCGCGCCGTCGATTTCCTTGATCCCGGCGACGACGAAACCCACCTCGCCGGTCCCGAGCTCGGGGCGATTCACCGGCTTCGGGGTGAAGCGGCCGACGCGGTCGACCTGATGGCTGCGTCCGGTCGACATCACCCGGATCTTCGCGCCGGTCGCGAGCCGCCCGTTCATCACCCGCACCAGCGAGACCACGCCGACGTAGTTGTCGAACCAGGAGTCGATGATCAGCGCCTGCAGGGGCGCGTCCGGGTCGCCGGAGGGCGCCGGGATCCGCTCGACCAGCTGGTCGAGGAGCTCGCGCACCCCGAGGCCGGTCTTCGCGCTGACCAACGCGGCATCCGCGGCCGGGATCCCGATGATCTCCTCGATCTCGCGGATCACCCGCGTCGGATCCGCCGACGGCAGGTCGATCTTGTTGATGACCGGGAGCACCTCGAGCCCTTGTTCGATCGCCGTGTAGCAATTCGCGACGCTCTGCGCCTCGACGCCCTGCGCGGCGTCGACGACGAGCAGCGCGCCCTCGCAGGCGGCGAGCGAACGAGAGACTTCGTACGAGAAGTCGACGTGCCCCGGCGTGTCGATGAAGTTGAGCTGATAGGTCTCACCGCTCGCCGACTGGAAGGCGAGCGTGACGCTCTGCGCCTTGATCGTGATGCCGCGCTCGCGCTCGAGGTCCATCGAATCGAGGACCTGGGCGTGCATCTCGCGCTCGTCGAGACCGCCGCAAACCTGGATGAACCGATCCGCGAGCGTCGACTTGCCGTGATCGACGTGCGCGATGATCGAGAAATTGCGGATATGCTTCATCTCATCCGGGTTCGAGGTAAACCGCGGATTATACCGGTCAACGCCGAACTGCGAGCGCCTTGTGCACTTCGTCGACGTCGAGGCGCCCGTGGCAGACGAGCGCCCCCTCGAACAGCAGCACCGGGATCTTGTGGCCGTAGCGGGCGCGCGTCGCCGGATCGGCATCGACGTCGCGGACCTCGACGGGGACATCCGCGGCCGCCGGCAGCGCGGCGAGCTCCCCGAGCATCGCCTCGCACAGATGGCAGTTCGCGCGCGAGTACAGCGTGAAACCTCGGGCGGTCACGCGATCGGTGCTCAATGCGAACGGAGCGAGGCCGGGATCGCGCCGGCGTCCTCGCCGCCGAACGAGCGCACCGAGTGCGCGATGAATTCGACGGTCTCGGCCGGAACCTCCCCGACCGCGGTCACTTGGTGGCCGGCGACGACCGTCGAGAACGCGAATCCCGCATTCAGCCGCGCGAGCCCCTGCATCGGCGGCCGCGCCGCGGCGCCGCCCGGACCCTTCGCCGCCGGACGTGGCTCGACGAACAGCGAGACGGTCGCGAGGCCGTCCGAATAGACGAGGTGCTCGGCCGGACGGCCGGCGGCACCGATCGTCTGCGCGCCGGACGCCGTCAATCGAAACCCCGGCGGCAGCGATGCCGGCCGCAGCGAGGCGGCGCCCGAACTCATCGCCTGCGTCGGACGTTGCACGATCCAACGCACTCCGGTCTTCGGCACGTTCGCCTGCAGTTCCGCCGGTGGGATGCTCTGCCGCATCGACAGCCGCGCAAAGAGGATCTGCTCCCGGACCTGCCCTTGGGCATCGCGCAGCTGCGTCTTCAGCGGCATCGCCGTTCGGCGATCGATCCAGAGCCGGTAACCATAGCGATATTGGTCCTTCGGATCGACCGCGATGACCTTGACGCGGTGGCCGAGCAGGCGTTGGTCCGCAAGCTCGCGAATCCGATAGAACCGATCGACGCCGTGGCCGAATCTCGGAAGGGTGCCGAGGAACGAGCCGCCGACGTGCGCGGCACCCGACGGCCGCTTCTCGACGAGCACCATCCGCTTGTCCGGCATGTAACAGATCAAGCGGCCGCTGCTGTCGCGGACGAATTCGCGCCCCGCTCCGTCGAGCGACTCGATGCGCTCCGTGACCCGGCCGTCGTGATAGCGATGGACGACCCGCATCGTCTCGACGCGACCGCCGCCGACGTGGAAGAACGTCCCCTCGTAGTTGCGGGTCTCGATCGCGCGGCTCATCTTCTCGAGCCAGACGCGCGCCGACTGACCCTCGGATGCCGAGGCGGCGCCGGCCGC
>JAGWPU010000126.1 GCA_028870355.1 Gammaproteobacteria bacterium
CGCGACGTCGAGCACGCGCGGATCGAGCGAATCCGGGAGCGGCGTGTCGTCGATGTAGAAGCCGGTCACGTTGTTGCCCGAGATCCCGCGGATCGCGACGGTGCGCGAGGTGCCGATGCCGTCGCCGGTCGGGGCGAACGAGAGGTTCGGGACCTTGGTCGCATAGTCGAAGAACGTGGTGATCGCCTTGTCCTTCAGCGCCGTGCCGGTGAACGTCGTCATCGACAGCGGCACGGACTGTGCCGATTCGGCGCGCTTCTGTGCGGTCACCGTGATCGTCGCGAGCTGATCGGCCGACGCATTCGATGCGCTCGCGGATGCGCCGTTACCCGCTGCAGCCGCACCGGCCGTCTCCGCGACGAGGACGGCGGCCGGTATCATCGCCGCGATCAAACCGGCCTGGCTCCATTTCTTCGATACTTTTTGCATGTGTTCAGTTCTCCAGCCGCAACAACGTGTTCGCGAAACTCCGCAACTGACCTTTCAACCGGCGGTCTTGAGGTGGCTTGTGGCGCCGCCGCCTGGGAAATCGCCCGTCAAACTAACTCTTTCGTTGGCAAATTACAACGCACCGGGGGCTGCGGAAAATGACCTCCGTCAGCATTCTGCGCGGGTGGGTTGTTGCGCCGGCGCCAACGGCGGCTGGCGGCCTGGCGGAGCCGGAGGCTAGAATCGGAGCACTCCGCCGCTGAGCGGCGCGCACACCTCGGTTCGACAGGGGGAAATGATGAGCAAAGCGTTCGCATCCCAGGGCGACCTCGCCGAGAAGGTCGTGAGCTTCGACCGGTTGTCGGAGCACGCCTACGCCTATACCGCGCAGGGCGATCCGAACACCGGCATCGTGATCGGCGACGATGCGGTGCTCGTGATCGACACCCAGGCGACGCCGGTGATGGCCGCGGACGTGATCCGCCGGATCCGCAGCGTGACCGACAAGCCGATCAAGACCGTGGTGCTCTCCCACTACCATGCGGTCCGGGTGCTCGGCGCGAGCGCGTACGCACCGGAGTCGGTGATCGCGAGCCGCGCGACCTACGACCTGATCGTCGAGCGCGGGGCCGCCGACATGCAGAGCGAGATCGAGCGCTTCCCGCGGCTGTTTCGCGCGGTGGACTCGATCCCGGGGCTCACCTGGCCGACGATCGTGTTCGAGCGTGCGCTGACGCTGTGGCTCGGCAAGCTCGAGGTGCAGATCCTGCATCTCGGCCGTGGGCATACCAAGGGCGACACGGTCGTGTGGCTGCCGAAGGATCGGATCCTGTTCTCGGGCGACCTCGTCGAGTTCGACGCGACCCCGTACGCCGGGGACGCGTATTTCACGCATTGGCCCGCGACGCTCGATGCGCTCGCGGCACTCGGTCCCGCGAAGCTCGTTCCGGGCCGCGGCGCCGCGCTCAAGACGCCCGCCGAGGTCGCCGCGGGCCTCGCGGGCACGCGCGCGTTCGTGACCGAGCTCTACGGGCAGGTGCGCGACGGCGCGGCGGCGGGCAAATCCCTGCGGGACATCTATCGCGAGACGATCGCGGCGCTGCGGCCGAAGTACGGTCATTGGGTGATCTTCGATCACTGCCTGCCGTTCGACGTGTCCCGCGCGTACGACGAGGCGACGCGCTACCCCGACCCGCGGATCTGGACCGCCGATCGCGATCGCGAGATGTGGGAGACCCTGGAGTCATGAGCGAATCGCGGCGCGGATCGAGTCCGCAGGCGAACCCGCGGCCGCGATTCCCCTACCGCCGACCGCCGGAAATCGACGCAGCCGTCCCCGCGCGCCATCCCGTCGTCGTCGTCGGCGCAGGTCCCGTCGGGCTCGCGGCCGCGATCGATTGCCGTCTGAAGGGTCTGCCGGTCGTGCTGCTCGACGAGGACGATACGGTGTCGATCGGATCGCGAGGCCTGTGCTACGCGAAGCGCTCGCTCGAGATCCTCGACCGGCTCGGCTGCGGCGATCCGGTCTGCGCGAAGGGGGTGAACTGGAACGTCGGCCGGACGTTCTTCCACGATCGCGAGGTCTACCGGTTCGATCTCGTTCCGGAGCCCGATCACAAGCGCCCCGGCATGGCGAATCTGCAGCAGTACTATATCGAGGAATACGAGATCGGCCGCGCCCTGGCGGTCGGCGTCGATCTGCGCTGGAAGAACCGGGTGGTCGCGCTCGCGCCGCAGACGGATCACGTGCGCGTGGACATCGAGACGCCGGACGGGCGCTACTCGATCGATGCGGACTGGCTGATCGTCGCCGACGGCGCGCGCAGCCCGTTGCGCCACCTGCTGGGACTCGACGTCGAAGGCAAGGTGTTTCGCGACCGCTTCCTGATCGCGGACGTCGTGATGGCGGCCGACTTTCCGGCCGAACGCTGGTTCTGGTTCGATCCGCCGTTCCATCCGGGGCAATCGGTGCTGCTGCACCGGCAGGCCGACAACGTCTGGCGGATCGACTTCCAGCTCGGCTGGGATGCGGACCCGGAGGCGGAAAAGCAGCCCGAGCGCGTGGTTCCGCGGATCCAGGCGATGCTCGGCAAAGGGCGCGAGTTCGAGATCGACTGGGTCAGCGTCTACACGTTCCAGTGCCGCCGGATGACGACGTTCCGGCACGGACGGATGCTGTTCGCGGGGGACGCCGCGCATCAGGTCTCCCCGTTCGGCGCGCGCGGCGCGAATTCCGGTTTTCAGGACGTCGACAATCTCGCGTGGAAGCTGCAGCTCGTGCTCGCCGGGCTCGCGCCGGAACGGCTGCTCGACAGCTACAGCGAGGAACGGGTCGCCGCCGCGGACGAGAACATCCTGAATTCCACCCGGTCGACCGACTTCATCACCCCGAAGTCCGGGATCAGCCGCGTGTTTCGCGATGCGGTCCTCGAACTCGCCGGACGCTACGACTTCGCGCGCCGTCTGGTCAATTCCGGCCGCCTGTCGCTGCCGACGATCTACGCGGACTCCTCGCTCAATACCCGCGATGCCGATCCGTTCGCGGGCGCCATGGTACCGGGCGCACCCGCCGCGGACGCTCCGCTCCAGGGCGGGGCCTGGCTGATCGACGCGCTCGGGGGCCGGTTCCAGCTGCTGTTGTTCGTCGACGATCCCGGCGAGATCCCGCGCCCGGTCGTGGATGCGCTCGCGGTGCTCGCGCGGCTGCCGATCCCGGTCGAGACCCTCGTGCTCGCGCGACGCGCGGGCGCCGCGATCGCGAACGCGCGCGTGCTCGTCGACGTGAAGGGGGTCGCCGCGGAGCGCTACGACGGCCGCGGCGGTACGGTGTACCTGATTCGCCCCGATCAGCACGTCGCGGCCCGCTGGCGGCGCTTCGATCTCGCGAGCATCCGCGCGGCTCTCGGACGCGCGACCGGTCACGACGCGGAGGTTTGACCGATGCCACTCAATCTACAGGCGAACTTCCACGATCCCGAACGGCGGCGGCTTCGCGATTATTCGGCCGGCGACGATTTCTACGAGCTGCTGATCGAATCGCACCGGGATCTCGACGAGGCGCGCAGTGCGAAGCTGAACGCGCGCTTGATCCTGCTGCTCGCGAATCACATCGGCGACTTGTCGGTGCTCCGCGAAGCCGTCGAGCGCGCGCGCGAAGAGGTCTGAGCGGCGACGAGCCGCTGCACGCTCGCGCGCGTCGCGGCGACGTTCGTGAGCGGGATGCGCCGCCATCGGGCGACCTCGGCGGTCGTGAACGGGACGACGTGGGGCGGTACGGGCACGTCGCTCAGCCGCTGGATCATCCAGTTGAGCACGGCCGCGGTCGCCCGGTCCGACAATGAGGATTCCGAGACGCCCGGGACCTGGATCAGATAACGTCGGCCGGCCGGAATCTGCGCGAACGGCACGAGCACGCCGCGCAACGAGGGTACGCGGCCCGCCTCGCCCGACCCGTCGGCGAGATGGCAGCCCTGGCAGTTCAACTGGTAATCGACCCGCGGTCGGTAGGTCGCCGCCGACCGCGCGGCGGGACCGCTCGCGACCGCGAACACGGCGACGAACGTCGCGGCGGGCACCATCGCGCGCCGGATGCGCAGCGGGTTCACCCCACCGCGCCCAGGATGCGCGCGGTCGAACAATGGTACGGGATGTTGGCGGTCGAGTTGCCCGAGCACCAGTTGTAGTCGTTCGAGTGACCCGCCTCGAACATCGGCGTGTCCCCTTCGTTGCGGTTGCAGAAGCAGCGCCCGCAGGAGCTCTTGCCGCAGCAGTCGTTGTAGGACACGACGTAGTCCCGGCCATCGCCCGGATTGTGGCAGGTGCCGATCCAGGTCACCGCGGACATGTTCGTGCCCGGTGGACAGGTCGTCTGGGAACCGCCGCAGCACCCGCACAGGAAGCCGTCGATCGCGCAGTGACGCCAGTAGTCGCAGGACGTCGGATCGTCCCAGTGCGGGTTCTTGCCGTCCTCGGTGCGCGGGATCTCGGCGCCGCGCGCCGCCGGCAGCAGCGGGATCGCGACCGCGCCGAGCAGCAGCGTTCCGAGGCCCCCGAGCACGCTGCGGCGGGACGTGCGCTTCGCGATCCCCCTCGCCGATCGCTCCGTCAGTTCGTCGAACCACTTCATCGCTTCCTCCCCCCGGGCGCGCCGGCCGGATCGCTCACGCGGCCCGGCTCTTCGCCGCGGCCTCGAAATATTCCTGGATCGACGCGAACCCCTGTCGTTTCGCCTCGAACAAACTCTCCAAGTGCTCGCGGGAATTCACGATGCCCCGCGCGCGCAAGACCCCCTGGGCGTCGATCAGCGCCGCGAACGGCAGCCGGCTCACCTGGTACGACATCCCGAGCGGCGAGGACACCACGTACGGGAACTCGGTGAGCTTGTGCGCGCGGACGAACTCCCGCTGCGCCTCGATCTCGCCGTCGCTCGCGAGCACGATGTCGAGCCAGCCGCGCTCCGCGCCGCGGCTCGACTTCAGCACCGGGAGCAGCCCCTTGCACACCGGGCAGGTTGGCGAGACGAACATCAGCAGCGTGCTGCGCCCGTCGGTCCGCGGCGCACCGATCGCGAGCGTCCGGCCGTCGAGATCCTGCGCATCGATGCGCGGTGCAGTCTCGCCGACCTTGAGGCCATTCGAGAGCATCAGCGCGCCGACCGGCGCGATCCGCTCGTGCAGCACGCCGAGCTGGCGAACGACCGCGAGCAGCGCGATCGCGAGCGTGATCACGACCACCCAGAGGATCCCGTTGGACACCGCGAGCGCGGTCATCGGGCCCCCCGCATCGCGAAGCCTTTCGGCGCGATCTCGCCCATCAGCCGATCGAGCGCCCGGTAGAGCACGGCCATCGCGAACAGGCCGCCGCCGAGGGTGAGCCCATCGACGCCCGCGAGGGCCCGTGCGGACCACGGCACGACCGCGGCCGCGACGAGCAGCGCGGCGATCAGCGCATTGCGCCAGACCATCCATCCGGCGATGCGACGCCGGTCCCGCGGACCGCCGCAGCCGCAATCGAGATCCCGGCGCCCTCGCGCGAGATTCCACGCGATCGCCGCGCCGTAGAGCGCGATCAGCCCCGCGGCACCGAATCCCGCGATCCGGTGGGTGCTCGGCCAGGGCAGCGCGAGCGCTGCCGCGAGTTCCATCGCGGGCACCAGCGCGGCGAACGCGCGTGATCCGCGTGCGGGCGCGATCCGGTAGGCGGCGAACACGCCCGCGAACGATTCGAAGTCGCGGATCTTGTGGACCGCGGCCGACGCGAGCAGCGCGGCTGCGCCGAGATCGATCAGGGTGCCGATGGTCGGATCGAGCACGACGGCTCCGTTACGGGGTGATCAGGACCGTCGGCGTCGCGGCGACGTCCTTCACCGTCCGCAGCCAGTGTCCGCTGACCGCGTCGTAGACGTCGAGATCCGGGCCGTCGATGAACACCGTGAACAGCAGCGGCGCGGCGTCGGTCGTGACCTGGATCGAGCTCGCAAGGCGCTTCAGCGGGATCTCCTGGACCTTCCGGTGGGTCGCGAGGTCGTAGACCCAGACCGTCTTGCCCGGATCCTTGTGCGTCGCGAGGTCGCCCTGGTGCATGATCGCGTACAGCCGGTGCAAGCGTACGCTGACCGCGAGCTGCTGCAATCCGCCGGGACGCCAGCCCTGCGCACGCTCCGCGGCGGTCGTGAGCGACCAGGACGGCTCGACGACGGCCCGGTCGCCTTTCACCTCGAGCGGCACGATGCGGCCGTCGAACGTCACGAAGTACCACACGTCGCCGACCCGCACCGGCTTCTCGGTGACCGGGTCCGCACGCATCGGGAGGATCTGATCGGTGTGGTGGCGCACGACGTGGCCGTCCCGCGCGAGGTCGATCAGCACCACCGATCCGTCGCCGCAGACCGAGAAGAAGGATCGCGGCCCGGACGGATACGCGAACGCGCAGCCCGGGATCGGAATCTCCCGCAGGAAGCGGCGCGTCTTCATGTCGACGACGGTGATGCTCTGCGCGGGGTTGAAGTCGTAGATCAGCAGGTACCGCGCATCGTCGGTCAGCGCGACGTCGCCCATCACCGGCATGTCCGACGCCCGCTTCGGCGGGATGCGGATCTCGCCGGCCGGATCGAGCGTGCGGGCATCGTAGATCGTGACGACGTCGGTGCGCTTGCCGCGGGTGCCGCGCGAGAAATAAGTCTCCGGCGAGTAGATCCACCGGCCGTCCGGGGACAGCACCAGATGCGAGTAGCTGTAACCGGTGCTCAGGGTGCCGAGATAGCGGCCGCTGTCGCCGTCGACCAGATGCGCGGTCCCATCCGCCATGTGCGGGAACACGAAGTCGTTGACCCAGACCCAGTGCTTCGACGCGGGTGTCGGGAGCACCGCGACCGTCGGATGACGGCCGACGTCCGATGGCAATGGCGGCCTCTCGGGCCCCGCCGGCGCAGCGCTCGCGAGCGTCGCGGCCCCGAGCACGCCGGCGAGCACGGCGAGCCCACGCAGGCCTCGCGGGCGGCGTTCGCCGCGGATGTCGGATCGGAGAATCGCGGTCGTCGGAGCGCGCATGGCGAGTGCCCGTGAGGTCAGCTGCGATGGCTTCGAGTCTACAATCGCCGCGCGCGCTTGGCCAGCGTCGCGCCGCATTTCCGTTACACTACGCGGACCGTCGCGCCGGGGGGAGGCATCGCCGATGTCGGGTTCGCATCACGCCGCGGAACTCGAGCCGATCGAGACCGCGAGTCTCGACGAGCTTCGTGCGTTGCAGCTCGAGCGGCTGCGCGGGTCCGTGCGGCATGCCTACGAGAACGTCGAACACTACCGTCGCCGGTTCGACGAGGCGGGCGTTCACCCGTCGGACCTTCGCGAACTCGCGGACCTCGCGAAGTTTCCGATGATGTCGAAGGCCGATCTGCGCGAGCACTATCCGTTCGGCCTGTTCGCCGTACCCCGCGAGCGCATCGTCCGGGTGCACGCCTCGAGCGGGACGACCGGGAAGCCGACCGTGGTCGGCTATACCGCACGGGACATCGATACCTGGGCGACGCTGGTCGCACGCTCGATCCGTGCAGCGGGCGGGCGTCCGGGCGACATCGTGCACGTCGCGTACGGGTATGGCCTGTTCACGGGTGGACTCGGCGCCCACTACGGTGCCGAGCGCCTCGGCTGCACGGTCGTCCCGGTGTCGGGCGGTCAGACCGAGCGGCAGGTGCAGCTGATCGCGGACTTCGAGCCGCGGATCATCATGGTCACGCCCTCCTACATGCTGGTGCTGCTGGAGGAGATGCTGCGCCAGGGCCGCGACCCGCGGCACTGCTCGCTCGAGGTCGGGGTGTTCGGCGCCGAGCCGTGGACGAACGCGATGCGCGAGGAGATCGAGGCCACGGCGGACATCGATGCGCTCGACATCTACGGCCTGTCGGAAGTGATGGGTCCCGGGGTCGCGAGCGAGTGCGTCGAGACCAAGGATGGTCCGGTGATCTGGGAGGATCATTTCTATCCCGAGATCGTCGACCCGCAGACCGGACGGCCGCTGCCGGACGGAGAGCTCGGCGAGCTCGTGTTCACGTCGCTGACCAAGGAAGGCCTGCCGGTGATCCGCTATCGAACGCGCGATCTCACCCGGCTCCTGGCGCCGACCGCGCGCTCGATGCGCCGGATGGACCGGATCAGCGGACGCAGCGACGACATGCTGATCATCCGCGGGGTGAACCTGTTCCCGACGCAGGTCGAGGAGCTGATCCTGCGCATGCCCCAGCTGATGCCGCACTACCAGTTGATCGTGACGCGCGAGGGACATCTCGACGAGCTCGAGGTGAAGGTCGAGGTGCGCGCCGAGGCCTGGGAGGAACTCGCGACCGGCGGGATCGAGACCGTCGCCGCAGAGCTTCGCCATCACATCAAGGCGTACATCGGCGTGAGCGCGACG
The DNA here is from genome assembly GCA_028870355.1 of Gammaproteobacteria bacterium. Lineage (GTDB taxonomy): Bacteria > Pseudomonadota > Gammaproteobacteria > Steroidobacterales > Steroidobacteraceae > Bog-1198. Next base: position 8,338 of record JAGWPU010000126.1, read on the forward strand.
GTCACGCCGGTCGGACCGAACGGGATCGAACGCTCCGGAGGCAAGGCGCGCCGCATCGTCGATCAGCGCGCTCGCCGCGGCGGCTGAGCGGCGCAGGCCGCCTCGAGGCAATCCCGGCCCGCGCGCCATGCCGATCATCGAACGCGATCCCTGGCGACGGCAATACTTCGACGATGTCCCCTGCCCCACGGACGTGTCGATCCCGACCGACGACGCCGACGCGTGGACGCTGCATCCACGCCATCGCTGGGTCTACGACAAGCTCCGAATCGCCGAATCGCAGGGCATCGAATGCGCTCCGCACGGCGTCGCGCCGCGCCGCTATCCGGTGTTCAGCAAGCCGATCGTGAACCTGCGCGGGATGGGGCTCGGGAGCCGCGTGCTCGCCGATGCGCGCGCGGCCGCGCGCCATCAGCGGCCGGGACATCTGTGGATGGCCTTGCTCACCGGCGTGCACGTGAGCACCGACCTCGCGGTCGAGAACGGCCGGGTGCGCTGGCTGCGGCACGTGGTCGGGACTCCGGGGCCGCAAGGGACCTTCGATCATTGGGTGATCGCGGCCGCGCTTCGGCCGGCGCTCGCCGCCTATTGCCGCGCGTGGGCCGAGGCACACCTGCCGGGTTACACCGGGATGCTGAACCTCGAGACGATCGGCGAGCGGATCATCGAGGTGCACCTGCGCTTCGCCGATCAGTGGCCGGATCTGTACGGCCCCGGCTGGGTCGATGCGGTCGTGCGTCTGTACGCGCAGCGCCGCTGGCGCTACGCGGACCACGAGCGCGTCGACGGCTACAGCGTCGTGCTGTTCGGGCCGCATGGGCGGCGCTACCGGCATCCGCCGCCCGAGCGGGTCGCGGCGATCCTGCGCCGCGACGCGGTCTCGAGCGTGCAGATTCCGTTCGACGAGACGCGCGCGCCGAGCGCGCACGCGATGCCACCGGGGGGCTTTCGCCTGGCGATCGTGAACTGCCGGCGCCTCTCGGCGGGGCGCCGCGCCCGTCGGGAGCTCGCGGAAGGTTTCGGCGTGCCCGCGGTGCTGCGCGTCGCGACCGCCCGCCGGGCGGGGTACGACTGAGATCGGATCCGCTCAGCGACGCCGCGATCGGATCGCCGCGAGCCCGTCGCGCGCGTCCTGCAGGCGAAAGCCGAGGAACTCGAGCGCGAGCGACGCATCGAAGCTCGGACCGGCGAGGCGCAGCCAGTTGTTGAGCGCGTGCTTCGTCCAGCGCATCGCGGTCGCACTGCCGGCGGCGAGTTCCACCGCGATCCCGAGCGCCGTGTCGCGCACCGCCTCGTCGTCGACGCACAGCGCGACCAGGCCGATCCGCTCGGCCTCCTCGCCCGAGATCGGCCGGTTCGTCAGCAGGTGGTAGCGCGCCTTCGCGAGCCCGCACAGCAGTGGCCAGATCATCACCGAGTGATCGCCCGCGGCGACGCCGATGCGGGTGTGGCCGTCGAGGATCTTCGCGCTGCGGCCGGCGACCGACACGTCCGCGAGCAGCGCGACCGCGAGGCCCGCCCCGACCGCCGAGCCCCGGATCGCGGACACGACCGGCTTCGAACAGTTCACGAGGTTGTAGACGAGGTCGCTCGCCTCCTTCCACACGCGCACGAGCGTCGCTTCATCCTCGATCATGCGTTCGATCATCGCGAAATCCCCGCCGGCGGAGAAATGCTCGCCGGCACCGCGGATCAGTACCGAGCGCACCGTGTCGTCGACGTCGATCTCGCGCCACAAGCGCGCGAGTTCGCCGTGCATCGCCTCGGACGCGGCATTGTGCCGGCCGGGGTTCGCGATCACGACCTCGAGGACGCCCGGCGACGGCGACTCGAACTGAAGGCTCCGGTAGGTCGACCGGTAGTGCGAGGGATCGGCGGTCGCGCTCATTCGATGATCCTCCCCCGGTCGGCCGCGGTTGCGTTCAGCGCGACTCGTCGGGAACCGCGTACACGCTGACCATGGTCAGCACGTCGTAGGCCGCGACGGTCTCGCCGTGCTGATTGGTGATCTCGGTGTCCCAGCGGACCTCGCCCCAGCCCTTGTCGGCGCGCAAGGACTTTTGCTTGCAGGTGAGGCGCACGCGGATCGAGTCGCCGGGCTTCACCGGCTTCACGAACCGCAACCCGTCGAGACCGTAGTTGCCGAGGACCGGTCCGTAGGCGGGATCGACGAACAGGCCGGCCGCGGCCGAGATCAGGAAATAGCCGTGCGCGACCCGGCCGCCGAACAAGGGATTGCGAGCCGCGTCGGCATCGCTCATGTGGGCATAGAAACGATCGCCGCTCAGCGCCGCGAACGCCTCGATGTCGGCGAGCGTGACCTCGCGTGCGCCGGAGCGGAACGTGTCGCCGATCGCGAGCTCGCCGAACGGCTTGCGGAACGGATGCCGGCCGGGGTCGCGCTCGTGCGCGCCGCGGATCCAGCGTCCGCCGATCGTGGTCAGCACGTCGGGCGAGCCCTGCACCGCGATGCGCTGCAGGTAGTGCAGCACGCCGCGCAGTCCTCCCATCTCCTCGCCGCCGCCCGCGCGCCCCGGTCCGCCGTGCACCAGCGGCGCGAGCGGGGATCCGTGCCCGGTCGACTCCCCGGCGCAGTGCCGGTCGACCACCAGCACCCGGCCATGGTACGGCGCGAGTCCCAGGACGAGTTCCGCCGCGATCGCGGGGTCCGCGGTGAATACCGAACCGGCGAGACTCCCCTCGCCGCGTCGCGCGAGTTCGATTGCCTGCCCGAGCCCGCGGTACGGCACGATCGTCGCGACCGGACCGAAGGCCTCGACCGAGTGGACCACGTCGGCCGAAGCGCCGTCCCGGCAGCGCAACAGCAGCGGCGCGACGAATGCACCGTCGCGCGCATCGGCGCCGCGCACGCGCGGGAGGCCCGGCGTCTCGCGCACCGGATCCGCGCCGGCGCGCAAGGCCTCGATCCGGCCGAGCACCTCGGTCCGCTGCTCGCGGCTCGCGAGCGGTCCCATCTGGACTTCGGCGAGCCGCGGGTCGCCGATCACGATCTCCTCGAGGCGCGCGGCGATCGCCGCGGCCGCCGCGTCCGCGAACGCCGCCGGCACGATCGCCTTGCGGATCGCGGTGCACTTCTGCCCGGCCTTCGCGGTCATCTCGCGCACCACCTCGGCGACGTAGAGATCGAATTCCGGCGTGCCGGGCGCCGCATCGGGGCCGAGGATCGAGGAGTTCAGCGAGTCGGTCTCCGCGATGAACCGCACGGCGTGCCGCACGATCGCGGCGTGGGTGCGCAAGCTCGCCGCGGTACTCGCCGAGCCGGTGAACGACACGACGTCCTGGCAGCCGAGGTGATCGATGAGATCGCCGGCGCTACCGCACAGCAGTTGCAGCGCGCCGGGCGGGAGCACGCCCTGCTCGACGATCCGCCGGACGACGCGCTGCGTCAGGTACGAGGTCGCGGTTGCCGGTTTCACGATCACCGGGAGTCCGGCGAGGATCGCCGGTGCGAGCTTCTCGAGCATCCCCCAGACCGGGAAATTGAACGCGTTGATCTGGACCGCCGCCCCCTCGAGCGGCACGCACAGGTGCTGGCCGACGAAGCCGCCGCGCTTCGACAGGAGCTCGACCTCGCCGTCGAGGTAGACCCTTGCGTTCGGCAGTTCCCGCGCGCCCTTCGACGCGAACACCAGCATCGTGCCGATGCCGCCGTCGATGTCGGCCCAGGAGTCCGCGCGCGTCGCGCCGGTGCGGAACGAGAGCTCGTAGAATTCTTCCTTCAGCTCGAGCAGCCGTTTGCCGAGCGCGCGCAGCATCGCGGCACGCTCGTGGAACGTGAGCGCGCGCAGCGCCGGTCCGCCGACGCGGCGGGCGTGATCGAGGATCGCGCCGTGATCGAATCCCTCGGTGCTCGCCCGGGCGACGACTTCACCGGTCGACGCGTCGCGCAGCGCGCTGCCTTCGCCGCGGCCGAAGCGCCATTCGCCGAGAACGTAGCTGTCGAGACGCATTGCTGCCCCCTCGTCCGGTTCGTCAGGTCGCGCCGGTCGACGCCTCGTCGGCGAGCCGCGCGCCGCGCGCCGCGAGCTGCTCGAGGCTCGCCGCGGGCGTCCAGTACCGCGGCCCGCAGGCGCTCGCATAGTGGCGGATGCGGTCGAGCACGTGCGCGAGACCGAGCGTGTCGGCATGGAACATCGGTCCGCCGCGCTCGCGCGGGAATCCGTAGCCGTGGCACCAGACGAGATCGACGTCGGACGCACGCGCGGCGATGCCCTCCTCCAGGAGTCGGATGCCTTCGCCGATCAACGCGAGCGTGCAGCGCTCGACGATCTCCTCCGCGCCGATCGCACGCCGCGCGATCCCGAGGCGTTCGGCCTCGGCACGGATCAGCGCCTCGACCTCCGGATCGCTGGTGCCGCGCCGCGCGCCGGGCTCGTAGCGGTAGAACCCCCGACCGTTCTTCTGGCCGAGTCGACCGTGCTCGACGAGCAGATCCGACACCCGATAGAAGCGCGGATCATCCGGTCGATCCGTCCAGGCGCGGCGCACCGCATAGCCGACGTCGAGGCCGGCGAGGTCGCCGACCGCGTTCGGTCCCATCGCCATCCCGAACGCTTCGAGCGCGCGATCGATCTCGGTCGGCGACGCGCCCTCGAGCATCATCAGCTCCTTCTCCCGGCCGTACGCGTAGAGCATCCGGTTGCCGACGAAGCCGAAGCCGTTGCCGACGACGACGCCGATCTTGCCGAGGCGCTTGCCGAGCGCGAACGCGGTCGCGAGCACGGCGGGCGTGGTGTCGCGGCCGCGCACGATCTCGAGGAGCCGCATCACGTGCGCCGGGCTGAAGAAGTGCATGCCGACGACGTCGGCGGGTCGGTCGCTCGCCGCCGCGATCGCATCGACGTCGAGCGTCGACGTGTTGGTCGCGAGCACCGCGCCGGGCCGGCAGGTCCGGCCGAGTTCGGCGAATACCGCGCGCTTCACCTCGAGGCTCTCGAAGACCGCTTCGATCACGAGGTCCACCGGGGCGAGGGCCGCGAGCGTTGCGGCGCCGCGGACCCGCGCGCCGGCGGCCGCCGCCGCGGCGGCGTCGAGTCGCCCCTTGCGGTGCACGTCGGTGAAATGCCGTGCGATGCGCTCGAGGCCCGCGGCGAGCGCCGCGGCCTGGGTGTCGACCAGGGTGACCTCGAGACCGGCCGTCGCCGCGGCGATCGCGATCCCGCTGCCCATCGTGCCGGCGCCGACGATCCCGACGGTTGCGACCGGCTGCGGCGCGCCCCCGGGCGCCGGCACGCGCTCGGCGAAGAACAGATGGCGGAGCGCGCGCGATTCGGTCGACCGCCGGCAGGCGTCGAAACGCTCGCGCGCGACCGCGAGCGCCTCGCGCCAGGGTCGCGCCGCCGCTGCCTCGACCGCGGCGATGATCGCCTCGCTCGCGGGCACGCGCCGTGCGGCCGCGGAGAGCGCGGTGCGCGCCTCGTCGAACACCGCCGGCGATTCCGGGACCGGCATCGGCAGGTCGGTGGTTCGGCGCGGCGGCGTCCCCGCGGCCACCCGCTCGCGGGCGAACGCGAGCGCGCCCGCGAGCACGTCGCCGCGCAGCTCATGATCGACGAGGCCGAGCTCGCGCGCCGCCGCGATCCCGATCGGCGTGCCGCTCGTCATCAGTTCGAGCGCGCGCCGGATGCCGACCAGCCGCGGCAGTCGTACCGTGCCGCCGGCGCCCGGCAGGAGCCCGAGTTTGATCTCGGGAAAGCCGAGCGACAGGTCGGGGGTCGCGCACCGGTAATGGCTCGCGAGCGCGAGCTCCGCGCCACCGCCGAGCGTCGTCCCGTGCAGGGCCGCGATCACGGGCTTGTCGAGGGCCTCGAGGCGATTCAGCAACTCGTGCAGCAGGGGCGGCGCGGGGGGCGCGTCGAATTCGCGAACGTCGGCGCCGGCGATGAAATGCCGACCGCAGCCGTGGATCACGATCGCGCGCACCGCCGGATCCTCCGCGAGACGCTCGATCGCCTCGAGCAGCGCCGCGCGCACGGGGCGCGCGAGCGCGTTCACCGGCGGATGGTCGATCTCGACGACTCCGATCCCGCGTTCGTCGCGGACACGGACCGCGGGACCCGTCACTGCGCCCGCTCGAGCAGCAGTGCGATGCCCTGGCCGACCCCGATGCACATCGTGCACAGCGCGTATCGCCCGCCGGTGCGACTCAACTGGTAGGTGGCGGTCGTCGCGAGCCGCGCGCCGCTCATCCCGAGCGGATGTCCGAGCGCGATCGCACCGCCGTTCGGGTTCACCTGGGCCGCATCGTCCGGCAACCCGAGCGCTCGCAGCACCGCGAGCGCCTGCGCGGCGAACGCTTCGTTGAGCTCGATCACGTCGATGCGCTCGATGGTGAGCGCGTGACGCACGAGGAGCTTGCGGGTCGCGGGCACCGGCCCGATCCCCATGATCCGCGGCTCCACGCCGGCGACCGCAGCGCCGGCGATGCGCGCGCGCGGGACGAGGCCGTGCCGCCGCGCGCCCGCCTCGCTCGCGATCAGCAGCGCGCAGGCACCATCGTTCACGCCGGATGCGTTCCCCGCGGTCACGGATCCGCCGGCGCGAAACGGCGTGCCGAGCTTCGCGAGCGACTCGAGCGAGGTTTCGCGCGGGTGCTCGTCGCGCTCGACCGAGACCGCCGGGCCCTTGCGACTCGGAATCTCGACCGGCACGATCTCCGCCGCGAGCGTGCCGTCGCCTTGAGCGCGCAGCGCACGCTGCTGGCTGCGCAGCGCGAACGCATCCTGGTCCGCCCGGGAGACCGCGAACTCCGCGGCGACGTTCTCGGCCGTCTCCGGCATCGAATCGACCCCGTACTGGGCCTTCATCGCGGCGTTCACGAAGCGCCAGCCGATCGTCGTGTCGTGCATCTGCACGTCGCGCGAGAACGCGCTCGTCGCCTTGCCGACCACGTACGGCGCGCGGCTCATGCTCTCGACGCCACCGGCGACGACGAGCTCGGCCTCGCCGGTGCGGATCATCCGCGCAGCGCTCGCGACCGCGTCGAGTCCCGAGCCGCACAGGCGGTTCAGGGTGACGCCGGGGGTCTCCTTCGGGAGCCCCGCGAGGAGCGCGGCCATCCGCGCGACGTTGCGATTGTCCTCGCCCGCCTGGTTCGCACAGCCGAGGATCACGTCGTCGACCGCGCCCCAGTCGACGCCCGCGTTCCGCCGCATCAGCGCGCGCAGCGGAACGACCGCGAGGTCGTCGGTGCGCACCGCCGCGAGCGCGCCGCCGTAGCGGCCGATCGGGGTCCGGATCGCGTCGCAGATGTAGGCCTCTATCATGGATTCTCCTTCTTGCGCGGGTCGCGTTCCGAGAGTCGGTACGACCGGCCGCGAAAGGTCGCGACGAGCACGCCGCGCTGATCGACGACCGAGACATCGTACAGGCCCGCGCGCCGGCCGCGCCAGAGCGCACGCGCGGTCGCGGTCAACTGGTCGCCGGCGCGCGCGACCGACAGGAAGTCGATGCTCGCGCCGGCCGCGACCGTGGTCGCGCCGTCGGAATTGCACGCGAACGCGAACGCGCTGTCCGCGAGCGTGAACAGGATTCCGCCGTGGCAGGTCCCGACCCCGTTCACCATGTCCTCGCGGACCGTCATCGCGATCCGGCACTCGTCGGGCGCGATCGCGACGATGCGCATCCCGAGCGACTGCGACGCGCGGTCGTCGGCGAACATCGCGGCGGCGGCCTGTTCGGCGATCGCTTGTGCGTCCGGGGGGGGCGTGTCGTTCATCGTGGTTCGCTCCTCTCGCTAGCGCCCGACGAAGCGCGGGGTTCGCTTCGCGACGAACGCCGCGACGCCTTCGGCGTAGTCCTCGGATTCGCCGAGTTCGCGCTGCGCGTCCCGCTCCACGTCGAGTTGCGCCTCGAGCGAGCGCTCCCAGCCGCCGTAGATCGCCTCCTTGGTGCGCGCGAGCGCGAGCGTCGGGGCGGCGGCGAGCCGTGCGGCGAGCGCGTCCACCGCGGCCGGGAACTCCGCGTCGTCGACCGAGCGCCAGATCAGCCCCCAGTGCGCCGCCTCGGCGGCGCTCAGCTTGTCGCCGAGCATCGCGAGACCGATCGCGCGTGCATTGCCGATCAGGCGCGGCAAGGTCCAGGTGCCACCGGAGTCCGGCAGCAGCCCGATCTTCGAGAACGCCTGGATGAAGCTCGCACCGTGCGCGGCGATCACGAGGTCGCAGGCGAGCGCGAGGTTCGCACCGGCGCCGGCCGCGACGCCGTTGACCGCGGCGATCACCGGCATCGGCAGGCGGCGCAGCGCGAGGATCAGCGGCGCGTAGTTCTTCTCGATCGAGTCGCCGAGATCCACGCGGCGCCCGCCGGGGGCGACCGCGCGGTCCGCGAGGTCCTGGCCCGCGCAGAAGCCGCGGCCGGCGCCGGTGATCACCAGCACGCGCGATCCGTCGGCGCGCGTTCGCCCGAGCGCGTCGCGCACCTCGGCGTGCATCGCGGTGGTGAACGCGTTCAGCTTGTCCGGCCGGTTCAGGGTGAGCCGCGCGACACCCTCGGTCGAGTCGTAGAGTATGTGTTCGTAGCTCATCGTCGCTCACTTCTCGTCGTAGCTGATCTCGACCCGCGCGCTGGTCGGGCGCGCCTGGCAGCACAGGATGAAGCCCGCCTGCACCTCCCAGTCCTCGAGCGCCTGGTTGCGTTCCATCTCGACCGTTCCCGCGACGAGCTTCGCGCGGCAGGTCGAGCACACGCCGGATCGGCAGGAAAACGGCAGGGACAGTCCCGCGCGCTCGGCCGCGTCGAGAATGGGCTCCTCGCGCGACATCTGGAACGCGCGACGCCGTCCGTCGATCGTGACCTGGACCTCGGTCTGCGCGACGCTCGGCGCCGCCGCCGGGACGGCCGCCGGGACAGCGCGCCCCGGCGCGGCGAGCGAGTCCGTCGAAAATCGCTCGACGTGCACCTTGCCGGCCACGCCGAGCTCGCGCAAGGTCGCGGCGAGCTCCTTGACCATCGCGCCAGGCCCGCACACGAAGCATTCGTCGGTCGCTTGCGGATCGAATTCGCTCGCGGCGAGCTCGCGCAGCTTCGCGCCGTCCAGCCGCCCGTTGAAGAGCGCGACGTCCTGCGGTTCGCGGCTCATCAGGAAATGCACGGCGAACCGGTCGAGGTACCGGTTCTTCAGCGCGAGCAGCTCATCGACGAACATCGCGCGCGCGGCCGTGCGGTTGCCGTAGAAGAGCATCGCATTCGACGCGGGCTCGACCCGCAGGATCGCCTCGAGGATCGGCAGCACCGGCGTGATCCCGCTGCCGGAGGCGAACGCGACGACCGAGCGCGCGCGCGCCGCATCGAGCGTCGGACGGAACCGGCCCGTCGGCTCCATCGCGTCGAGGCGATCGCCGATCGCGAGGGTCTCGGCAAGATATCGCGACATCTCGCCCTGCACGCGGACCGCGACGCGCAGCGCGTCGCCGGCCGTTCCCACGATCGAATAGGTGCGGCGCAGCTCCCGACCATCGATCATCGCCCGCACGGGGAGGTGCTGGCCGGGCTCGAAGCGAAAGGCCTCGCGCAACCCAGCCTCCGGCAGCAGGTCGAGACTGACGGCGTCCTCCGCGACCGGTTCACGGCGCGTCAGCGTCAAGGCGTGGAAGCTCAGCATACGGGCGCCCTCGAAGGCTCTAGAGGCACTTGAATCGATCGAAGGGCTCCTGACACGCGCGGCAGCGGTACAGCGCCTTGCAGGGCGTGGAGCCGAACTCGCTGAGCCGCTCGGTGTCGACGGAGCCGCAATGCGGACAAGGCACCGGGAGGAGCGGCGCGTCGACCCGCGTCGGCGGCGCGATCCCGAATTCACGAAGCTTGCGCCGGCCTTCGTCGCTGATCCAGTCGCTCGACCACGCCGGCGACAGCACGTCCACGACCCGGACCGGACCGAGACCCGCACGCTCGAGCGCGGTAGCGACGTCCTCGCGGATCGTCGCGGTCGCCGGACAGCCCGAATAGGTCGGCGACAGGCCGACGCGCAGTTCGCCGTCGGGGAGCACCTGCACCGCGCGAACGATCCCGAGATCGACGACGCTCAGGACCGGGATCTCCGGATCCGGCACCGTGGCGAGCACCGCGTGTGCACGCGCGACGCGCGTCGCCGGGGCGCTCTCGGCGGCGCCGGCCCCGGCGGCGCTCACCATCGCGCTCCCGGATGCACGCGCGGCAGGTGCTGCATCTCGGCGAGCAGGTGGCCGAGGTGCTCGCTGTGGCGTCCTTGCTTCCCGTACCACCGATAGCGCGCGGTCGCCGGTCGGGCGAGGGTCGCCTCGGCGAGCACCGCGTCGACTCGGATGGACCAGTCCTGTTCCACCGCCCGCGGGTCCGGTCCGACCCCGGACGCGACCACCGCCCGATCGAGCTCGTCCGCGTCGAACAACTCGAGCGTGTACGGCCACAGCCGCTCGAGCGAGGCCTGTACGCGCGCGTGGCTCTCCTCGGTCCCGTCGCCGAGACGGACGACCCAACCCGAGCTGTAGCGCAGGTGATAGCGGGATTCCTTCAGCGCCTTCGCGGCGATCTCGGCGAGGCGCGGATCGCGGGAGGCCGAGAGGCGCTCGTAGAGCGGCACCTGGTACGCGTCGAGCAGCAGTTGGCGCACGATCGTGTCGCCGAAATCGCCGTTCGGCATCTCGGCGAGCGTCGCGTTGCGGAACGCGGATTCCTCGCGCAGGAACGCAAGGTCGTCCTCGCCGCGCCCCCGTCCCTCGATCTCGCCGGCATACGCGAGCAGCAGGCGCGCCTGGCCCAGGAGGTCGAGCGCGGTGTTCGCGAGCCCGAGATCCTCCTCGATCGCGGGCGCGTGCCCGATCCATTCGCCGAGGCGCTGCGCGAGCACGAGCGCGGTGTCGCCGAGGCGAAGCACGTACTCCAGCGGCGCACCCGGCGCGTCGCGGTTCGCCGCGGAGTCGCCGGTCGCGCTCACAGCGTCTCGACCTCTTTCGGGATGTCGTAGAACGTCGGATGACGGTAGACCTTGTCCCGCGCCGGCTCGAACAGCGCATCGGCCTCCGCCGGATCCGAGGCGAGAATGTCCGTCGATCGCACCACCCAGACGCTGACGCCCTCCAGGCGGCGGGTGTAGACGTCGCGGGCGTGTTCGAGCGCCATCGCCGCGTCCGCCGCGTGGACGCTGCCGACGTGCTTGTGGTCGAGCCCGCCGCGCGCGCGGACGAAGATTTCGTAGAGCGGCCAATCGGGATTCGGGTGCATCGGGATCTCCGTGGGGGGTGGCGTCGTCGCTCGGCCTCAGGCGGCCGCGGCGCGGGCGTGCTTCGCCGCATGCGCGAGCGCCGCCTCGCGGACCCAGCGACCGGACTCGTGCGCGTCGCGGCGTGCCTGCAGCCGGTCGCGGTTGCACGGACCGTTGCCGCGAACGACGTCCTGGAATTCGCTCCAGTCGATCTCGCCGACGACGTGCTGGCCGCGCTCGGCGTCCCAGCGCAGCGCCGGGTCCGGAATCTCGAGTCCGAGGAAACGCGCCTGCGGGACGGTGAAGTCGACGAATTTCTGCCGCAGTTCATCGTTCGTGAAACGCTTGATCTTCCAGCGCACCGACAGCGCGGTGTGCGGCGACGCGGTGTCCGGGGGGCCGAACATCATCAACGACGGCCACCACCAGCGGTTCAGCGCATCCTGCGCGATCGCCCGCTGCGCGGCCGATCCGCGCGCGAGCTTGAGCATCAGGTCGTACCCCTGCCGCTGGTGGAAGCTCTCTTCCTTGCAGATCCGGATCATCGCGCGCGAGTACGGGCCGTAGGAACAGCGGCACAGGGGGATCTGGTTCATGATCGCGGCGCCGTCGACGAGCCAGCCGATCGCACCGACGTCGGCCCAGGTCAAGGTCGGGTAATTGAAGATGCTCGAGTACTTCGCCGCGCCCGAGAGCAGCTGTTCGATCAGCTCCGCCCGCGAGATCCCGAGCGTCTCCGTGGCCGAGTACAGGTAGGCGCCGTGGCCGCCCTCGTCCTGCACCTTCGCGATCAGGATCGACTTGCGCAGCAGCGACGGGGCCCGGGTGATCCAGTTGCCTTCCGGCAGCATGCCGACGATCTCGGAGTGCGCGTGCTGGGAGATCTGCCGGATCAGGGTCTGCCGGTACGCGTCCGGCATCCAGTCCTTCGGTTCGATCTTCTCTTCCGCGTCGATCCGTGCCTCGAACCGGCGCAACAGCGCCGGGTCTTCCTGCATCGCCGCGAGCGGCCGTGCCGCCAGTTCGTTGAGCCCCTGCGTGTACATGCGCTCTGCTCCCGGATCGTGCCGACCGGGAAAGTGTGACACGGGAAAATACGGATGACAACCATTTCTGTGTCAGAATGCACCGATGTCCGAATCGCATCGCGATCGATTCCCGCACCGCGTCGCCACCCTCCTCGCCGCGTTCCGGCGGCAGCGGCCGTTGCGCGGTGGCTCGCTGATCGTGACCGTGTTCGGCGATGCGCTCGCGCCGCGCGGCGGTGCGATCGCGCTCGGCAGCCTGATCGAGCTGATGGCGCCGTTCGGTCTCACCGAGCGGCTGGTGCGAACCTCGGTCGCACGGCTGGTGCACGAGGACTGGCTCGCGAGTCGCCGGATCGGACGGCGCAGCGAGTACCGGCTCTCCGCGCGCGGCCGTGAGCGCTTCGCCGAGGCGACCGCGCGGATCTACTCGGGACCCCCGGGCGCGTGGCACGGCCGGTGGACGCTCGTGGTGATGCCCGGCGGGACGGCGGCCGAGCGCGATGCGGTGCGACGGCAGCTCGGCTGGCGGGGCTTCGGGCAGATCGCGCCCGGGGTGTTCGCGCACCCGACGGCGAACGCGGCGGCGGTGCGCGCGTTCCTCGCGTCCGCGCGACTCGAGCGGGCGGCGCTGCTGTTCGAGACCACGGGCGCGGCGCTCGCGGACGCGGATCGCGACCGGGTGGTGCGGCAGGGCTGGGATCTGCGCGAGCTGGCGATGCGCTATCGGCACTTCATCGGTCGCTACCGGACGGTCGGGGCGGCGCTCGCGGCGCGCGCGCCGCTCGCGGGGGACGCCGCGTTCGTCGTGCGCACCCTGTTGATCCACGAGTACCGCCGGATTCACCTGCGTGATCCCCTGCTCCCGCGCGGCTTGTTGCCGGCGGACTGGCCGGGACTCGCCGCGTACGAGACCTGCCGGCAGCTCTACGCCGAGGTCGTCGCGCCGACCGAGGCGTACCTCGATGCCCATGCCACGCGTCTCGCGGGACCGCTGCCGCGCGCCGATCGGAGCATGGCGCATCGCTTCCCGCCGATCGAGGGGTGAAGCGGCCGCCCGCGGCGGTGCGATCAGCCGAGTGCGGCTTCGATGTCCTTCGTCAGCGCGGACGGCGGATCGGCTGGCGCGTACCGCGCGACCGGCGTGCCGGCGCGGTCGATCAGGAACTTCGTGAAGTTCCATTTGATCGCGCGCGAACCGAGCAGTCCGGGCTGCGTGCGCTTCAGGTGGTCGTAGAGCGGGTGCGCGCGGGTGCCGTTCACGTCGATCTTCGCGAACATCGGGAACGTCACGCCGTAGGTCGCGGTGCAGAACGACGCGATCTGCGCGTCGTCGTCCGGCTCCTGATGGCCGAATTGATCGCAGGGGAAGCCGAGGACCTCGAAGCCGCGGTCGCGATACGTCGCGTACAGCGCCTGCAATCCCGCGTACTGCGGCGTGAAGCCGCAGCGGCTCGCGACGTTGACGATCAGCAGTACCCGTCCGCGGTAGACCGCCAGCGATTGCTCGGTGCCGTCGATCCGCCGCGCGGAGAAGTCGTGGACGCTCATGGATCGATTTTAAGGCTATCATCCGGTCGCTACCAATCGCTGCGAGGGGGGCGATGACGCAGACACCACCGCCCGCGCGGCCGAGGCTGCCGCGGGCGATCTGGATCCTCGGCTCGGTGAGCCTGCTGATGGACGTTTCCTCGGAGATGATCCACGGCCTCCTGCCGCTGTTCCTGGTCGACTCGCTCGGCGCGAGCGCTTTCGTCGTCGGCGTGATCGAGGGACTCGGCGAGGCGACGTCGCTGGTGGTGAAGGTGTTCTCGGGCACGCTCAGCGACTACCTCGGCCGCCGCAAGCGCCTCGCGGTGCTCGGCTACGCCTTGTCGGCGCTGACGAAGCCCTTGTTCGCGCTCGCCTCGACGGTGCACGTGGTGCTCGGCGCCCGGATTCTCGACCGCATCGGCAAGGGGATCCGCGGCGCGCCGCGCGACGCGCTGGTCGCCGACCTCGCGCCCCGCGAGTTGCGCGGCGCCGCGTTCGGACTGCGCCAGTCGCTCGACACCATCGGCGCGTTCCTCGGGCCCCTGATCGCGGTCGCGCTGATGCTCGCGTGGCACGATCATTTCCGCGCGGTGTTCTGGGTCGCGGTGCTGCCGGCGCTGCTCGCGGTCGCGTTGCTCGAGTTCGGCGTCGGCGAGCCCGCGCGTGCCGCGGAGGGCGCGCGACGCCATCCGATCCGGCGGGAGAACATCCGGCGCCTCGGCGGTGCGTACTGGTGGGTGGTCGTGATCGGCGGGGTCTGCACGCTCGCGCGGTTCAGCGAGGCGTTCCTGCTGCTGCGCGCCCAGCAGGACGGTGTCCTGGTCGCGTACGTACCGCTGGTGATGGTCGCGATGAACGTCGTGTACTCGCTCTGCGCCTACCCGTTCGGTCGGCTCGCGGACCGGATGAGCCACCCGCGGCTGCTCGGCGCCGGTCTCGCGGTGCTGATTCTCGCGGACCTCGCGCTCGCGCGCGGCCGCAGCTGGCCGATGCTCACCCTCGGCGTCGCCCTCTGGGGCGTGCACATGGGCATGACACAGGGTCTGCTCGCGACGATGGTCACGGATACCGCGCCGGCGGCGCTGCGCGGCACCGCGTTCGGGCTGTTCAATCTGGCGAGCGGTGGGTCGATGCTGGTCGCGAGCGGCCTCGCGGGATGGATCTGGTCGCGCGAGGGCGCGGCGTATACGTTCTACGTCGGCGCGATCTTCGCCGCGCTCGGGCTCGCCGCGATCGTGGTGTGGCGCCCGCCCGGGCCCGCGGCCCCCGAACCGTCGATCAGGGCGTGACCGCGGGCGGCGCCGCCGCGGAGGTGAGCAGTTCGTCGAGCGCCTCGCGCGTGACGACCTCATCGCGCAGCAGCCGCTGTGCGAGCGCCTCGAGCTCGGTTCGCCGTGCGCTCAGCGTCGTCGCGACGCGGCGGTGCGCCTCGTCGAGCAGCTGCGCGATCTCCTCGTCGATCAGCTGTGCGGTGTGTTCGCTGTAGGCGAACCGTTCCGGCGGCGCCGGCGAATCGAGGAACGCGCTCTGACGCGGTGCTTCGTAGGTCGCCTGGCCGAGCCTTGCGCTCATCCCGTACTGGGTGACCATGTGTCGCGCCATGTCGGTCGCCTTCTGCAGATCGTCCTCCGCGCCGGTCGACACGTCGCCGAACACGACCTCCTCGGCCCCGCGGCCGCCGAGCAGCACGTCGAGCCGGTCGAGCAACTCGCTGCGCCGCAGGAGGTAACGATCCTCGGTCGGCTGCTGCTGGGTGAAGCCGAGCGCGCCGATGCCGCGCGGGATGATCGAGATCTTCGCGACCCGGTCCGCATTCGGCCGCGACTCGGCGACCAGCGCGTGCCCTGCCTCGTGGTAGGCGACGGTCTGCTTTTCCTTCGCGTTCATCACGCGATTGCGCTTCTCGAGACCGATGATCACCCGGTCGATCGCACTGTCGAAATCGCTCATCTCGACCGCTTTCTTGTCCGCCCGGGCGGCGTGCAGCGCCGCCTCGTTCACGATGTTCGCGAGGTCCGCGCCGGCGAACCCCGGTGTCCTCGCCGCGACCGCGGCGAGGTCGACGTCCGCGGCGAGCACCAGCGGGCGGGCGTGCAGACGCAGGATCTTCTCGCGACCGCGCACGTCGGGGCGATCGATCGCGACGTGCCGGTCGAATCGCCCGGGCCGCAGCAGCGCGCGGTCGAGGATCTCGGGCCGGTTCGTCGCCGCCATCACCATCACGCCGCTGTTGGTGTCGAACCCATCCATCTCGACGAGCAGCTGGTTCAGCGTCTGCTCGCGCTCCTCGTTCCCGCCGTAGCCGGTGACGCCGCGCGCCTTGCCGAGCGCGTCGAGCTCGTCGACGAAGATGATGCACGGCGCGACCTTCTCGGCCTGCTGGAACAGGTCCCGCACCCGCGCCGCGCCGACGCCGACGAACATCTCGACGAATTCCGAGCCGCTGATCGAGAGGAACGATACCTTCGCCTCTCCGGCGACGGCCTTCGCGAGCAGCGTCTTGCCCGTGCCCGGGGCGCCGACGAGCAGCACGCCCTTCGGGATTCGCCCCCCGAGGCGTCGATAGCGCTCCGGATTGCGCAAGAAGTCGACCACCTCCATCAGCTCCTCCTTCGCCTCGTCGATACCCGCTACATCGGCGAACGTCACGCCGGTCTCCTTCTGCACAAAAACCTTGGCGTTGCTCTTGCCGACGTCCATGAGTCCGCCGAGTTTTCCCGTGCCCATGCGGTTCATGAGGAAAATC
>JAGWPU010000127.1 GCA_028870355.1 Gammaproteobacteria bacterium
AGCTGGCGCGACTACGCCCGCACGTTCTTCTCAGCGGTCACGGCGCAGGCACGAGACGCCGGTGTCCGCGACGTCGGCGAGCTCTACCGCCTCCTCGTGGTCGCCGAGACGGACGAGTTGCGGGTGCTGGTCCGTGGGACCCCCGCTCAGCCGTTCCTCGACGAACACAATGCGCGAATGTTCGATTCGGTGCGCTCGGTGACCAGTGCCGCGGTCGGTTCGCTCCAGTACGTCACCAACCCGTCCGCAGCGCCCTTGTCGGTGCGCCGCTGGATCGCGAGCGGTGACCGCGGGGTCCTGTTCCTGCCGTACGCAGCCGGGCAAATCGCCGCGCTGCGGAACACGATCTCGGCGTGGATGCGCCTCGGGATCTACGAGGCCATGAATCGGGACCGCGCGATGCCTGGCAGGGAGGAGCGGCCGCGGCCGCTCTGGTTCGTCGTCGACGAACTGGACGCGCTCGGACCGATCGATGGGCTCAAGGACGCGCTCGCCCGGCTGAGAAAATTCGACGCTCGGTGCGTGCTCGGCTTCCAGTCGATCGCGCAAGTCTCGAGCACGTACGGTCAGGGCGAAGCCCATACGATCGTCGAGAATTGCAGCAACACGCTGATCTTGCGGTGTTCCGCGAGCGAGGGCGGTGGCACCGCGAAGTTCGCGTCGCAACTGATCGGCGACCGCGAAGTGCGGCGCATCACGGTGTCGCGGAGTCGGCGGGCGACGGAGTTCCTCGGGACGACGACGCGATCGGAGCACGTCAGCATCGAACCGACCCTGCTGCCGTCGCAGATCGAGCGCCTGCCGGATCTGCGTGGCTACCTGAAGCACGCGTCCTCGGGATCCTGGCGACGCGTCGAACTCGACCCGGACGCGGCCAGCGGACCGGTCCCACGGGCGCTCGACGCGGGCCTCGAGCATGAGTGAGCGCAGCGCGACCACCGAGGAGACCGTGCGTCTCGGCTTGTTGCTGGAACAGGCGCAAGCCCAGCAGCAGGGCGCGGCCGAATCGCTCGACCATCTGCAGTCGCTGGTGCAGGGGCTCGACGACGTCGTGCGTGACGAAATCCGGCGCACCCTGATCGAGGAGCTCCAGGGGCTCGACGCCGAGGTCACGGCGAGCATCGCAGGCCTGCGCCGCCTTCGCCGAACCGTCTCGCTCCGCGCGGTCGCCTGGTCGATCGGGGCGGCGGTCGTGGTTCCACTGCTCTGTGGCGCGACGCTGCAGGCGGTCCGGCCATCGATTCGCCGGATCGATCACTTGCAGGCACAGCAAGCTGCGCTCGAGCAGAACCTGGCTGCACTGCGGGCGGCCGGGGGCGTCGTCGTCCTGCGTCGCTGCGGCCACAGCCGGCGCTGGTGCGTGCGGGTCGATCGCCGTGCGCCGCGCTACGGTCGTCATGGCGACTTCGCGATCGTCGCCGGAGGTTGAAGTGCTGCCGTGGTCACTGCCTTCGATCGTCGATTCGCGAGCGCACCGGATCGCGGCACTCGCGGTGGCTGCCCTGCCGATGCTGGCCGCCGCCTTCTGGCGATCTCGTGGCGGTCGACGAACGGAGGCCGGTGTCCGGCGCGGCGCCCGGGTGCTGCGCTACCGACATCGCCCGAGGGGCCGCCGCGGCGGCGACTGCGGGCGGATCACGATCGCGGGTTTCCCGGTGTCGGCGCTCGACGAGACCAAGCATTTCAAGATCCTCGGTACCACCGGTACCGGAAAGTCGACGGCGATTCGCGAAATTCTGGCCGGTGCGCTCGCGCGCGGCGATCGGGTCGTGGTCGCGGATCCGGATGGAGGGTACCTCGGACGATTCTTCCGGCGCCGCCGAGGCGATGCGATCCTGAACCCGTTCGACACCGCCTCCCTGCGCTGGGACTGGCGCGAGGAAATGTGCAATCCCTACGATGCGGAGCTGCTCGCGCACGCGCTGGTACCGGCGTCGCCAGATGCGGCCGGGGAGGAGTGGCGCGGCTATGCGCGGACGTTCCTCGCCGCGGTGATCCGCCGCTCCTGGGAGATCGGGGCGCGCCCGGAGTTCGACCTGTGGCGGCTGCTCGCGGTTGCGCCGGCCGCGCAGCTGCGTCCGTTGGTCGCGGGCAGCGCGGCGCAGCCCTTTCTCGATCCCGATAACGCGCGAATGTTCGGCTCGATCCGCTCGGTCGCGGCCTCCGCCGTCGCGGCGCTGGAGCACGTGAACGCCCAGCGGGCGCGGCGATTCTCGGTGCGTCGCTGGATCGTCGCGGCGGAATCCTCGAGTGCGCTGTTCATTCCGTACAAGGCGACCCAGATCGCGGCGCTGCGCAACCTGATTTCCGCGTGGATGCGTCTCGCGGTCTTCGAGGCGATGAACGCCGGGGAGGGCCGGGATCTGCGTCTCTGGTTCGTCGTCGACGAACTGGATGCGCTCGGTGCGATCGATGGGTTGAAGGATGCGCTCGCGCGCCTGCGGAAATTCGGCGGACGCTGCGTGCTCGGCTTTCAGTCCATCGCTCAGGTCTCCTCGACGTACGGGCACGGCAGTGCGCAGACGATCGTGGAGAACTGCAGCAATACCCTGATCTTGCGCTGCGCGGGCAGCGAGAACGGCGGTACGTCGCAGTTCGCGTCGCGGCTGATCGGCGATCGCGAGGTCCGGCGCCGCCAGACGGCTCGCAGCCGCGATCACTCGGGCGGGCTCGGTTCGAGCGGCTCGCGTCGCTCGACGAACATCAGCGACCAGACCGTCGTCGAGGCCGCGGTACTCGCCTCCGAGATCGAGCGGCTGCCCGACGGGCATGGTTACCTGAAGCTCGCGTCCTCGCCGGTGTGGCGCGAGGCGCGCTTGAGGGCCGGCGCGTGCTAGCGACGTGGCGCCGTCCTTCGATCAATGTGCGCGCGCCTCGTTGGCTCGCGGCACGCACCGGCTGTGCGTGTCGCCGGTGCGAGCGTGCGATGGTCGCGATCGGAATCGCGCTCGACGCGGGGTACCAAACGTGCGTCGACGGCAGCGGGTGGCGCACGGTCCGGTGCCCGGCGTGGCTCTTCGATGTCGAGTATCTGCCGCGTCGGGTGACGGTGCGACTTCGGCGGCTGTCGCCGCTGTTTCGCGTCGCGGCGAGCCCCACCACGGGTGGCCGCCGGTGGCTCAATCAGTGCCCGCATTGCGGAGCCGCACAGGAGGACGACTACCTGCACGGGGAACCGGACGTCGCGTTCATGCCGTTCGCGGCCCGTGTCGCGCGGCGCATCGAGTTGCACGCAATCGAGGTACCGTTCGCCGCGGTGATCGGTGGGTTCGGCGACGATCCGCCGCTGTTCGCTGAGATGCGTCGAGCGGACGACGCAATCGGGTGAGCCGCGACGATGGCCGTGTACTTCCTCTACATGAAGACCTTCGGCCGTGCGAACGGCAGCAGTGCGGTGAACGCGGCGGCATACCGGGCGGGCGAGCGACTGCACGACGAGCGCACCGGCCGGACCTACGATCATTCGTTCCGTGACGGGGTTCTGCACCAGGAGATCGTGCTGCCGTCGAGGTTCGCGGACTCCGATCTCGGGTGGGCGAGCGAGCGCTCCTCCCTGTGGAATTCCGCCGAGGCCGCCGAATCGCGCAAGAACGCGCGCGTCGCGCGGGAGTTCCTGGTCGCGCTGCCGGCGGAACTCGACGACGCGCAACGCCGCGACCTTGCGGTCGCTTTCGCCCGGGACCTGTCCGATCGCTACCGGTTCGCGGTCGACCTCGCAGTCCATGCGCCGCGGACCGATCCCCGCAATCACCATGCGCACCTGCTCGCGACGACCCGGGAACTCGGCATCGAAGGCTTCGGCGCGAAGACGACGCTCGAGGTCGACGATGCGAGGCGCAGCGCGCTCGGTCTGGAGCCGTTCTATCGCGAGGTGCTCGGCTTGCGTGAGCGCTGGGCGATCGCAACGAACGTCGCTCTGGCGGCCGCGAACGCACCGGTGCGCGTCGATCATCGCAGTCTCGAGGCGCAAGGCGTCGATCGTGAGCCGCGACCGCAGCTGCCTCGCCCGGTCTGGCTGATCGAGCAACGCGGCGAGCGCAGCGTCCTCGGCGACCGGATACGCGCGGAATACGCGGCGCGAGTCGCCGCGCGAAGCGCGAGGGCCGCGATGCCTACGGTGCCCGCGACGGCGACCGCGGGTGTGACGGCAGACGCCGTTCGGGATCCAACACCGGCCGATCCGGGTCCCGCCGGGGTGCCCGAGAGCCTCGAAGCCGTTCGGCGGCGAGCGCGGGAGGCCTGGCTCGCGCTGCGCCGGCGCGAAGTCACGACGCCCGATCCGATCGCGGCGCGTCGGGGAATCGATGACGATCATGGCCGTTGATCCGCGTGGCGCACGACGCCAGGGCGCTGTCGATGTCGAGTCGGCCGGTTCCGTGATTCCGGCGTGCGCGCGGGTCGAGGCGCTGCGCTTTCTCGCCGCATACGCCTACTCGCCCTCCGGCACCGATCCGGTGTCGCGTCGTTCGCGTCGTTGGTGCGCGGCGATCAAGGCGGCCGAGCCGCAGGCGCTCGCCGCTGGTGCGCGGACGCTCGCCGGATTCGTGCGACAGCGTCCAGAATTCGCGACGCTACTCGAGCGGGGTGCGATGCTCGTGCCGGTACCGGCGAGCGCGCCGCGACTGACGGCCGGGACCGGCGTGTGCGTCGAACTCGCGCTCGCGCTCGCACGCTGCGGGATCGGCGCCGGCGTCTGCGAAGTGCTGGTTCGGGATGTGCCGGTACGCAAATCCGCGACCGCGCCGGCCGGCGCGAGACCGACGGTCGCGATCCACTACGCGTCGCTTCGGATCGTTGCCGCGTCGACGGGATCCGCGGCAGCGGCGCATATCCTCGTCGACGACGTCGTCTCGCGCGGCCGAACGCTCCTCGCCGCGGCCTGCCGGCTGCGCGAGCACTTCCCGCGGACACCGATCCTCGCGCTCGCGCTAATGCGCACCCTGGGCTACGTGACCGCGATTCCAGGCCTCACCGCCCCGTGCGTCGGTGAAATTCGCTGGCGCCATGGCGATGCGGTACGACGGCCCTGAGCGCCGGCCGGGTTGACCGCGGCCGGGACTCGGCGGCATCGTAGCGCGGCGGTTTGCCACGAGTCCGACCGATGCCGACCTCGCGTGAATCCCCGTTCTCCGCGTCGCTCGCGCGCCTGTCGGATGCTGCGCTCGCGGCGGCGTTCGAGCGCGCGCTTCGTGCCCGCGATGGGCTGCTCGGGGCTCAAGTCGTCCACGAGACCTGGATGCGGGGGGCGTTCCCGGCGGCGATCGAGCAACTGCTCGCGCGTCTGTGGGAGGCGGCGGCCGAGACGATCCCTGACTGGCTGCCGATGCGCTACGTCGAGCGCTTGCCCGAGATCTACGCGATCGCGGCGCGATTTCAGGTGAAGTCCTCGGGGCGTTCGAATCTGTACCTCGTGCTGCTCGACTATCGCGACAGCCGGGACGAGCCCTACGGGCTCTACGTCGGGATGACGAGCTATGCCCCGGCGCAGCGCTTCGATCAACACAAGGCGGGCATCCGCGCGGCCGGCAGCGTGCTGAAGCGAGGGCTCGAGTTGCTCGCCGGTCCCACCCGGCATCTGCAGCGCATCGCGCGGGCCGACGCGGCGCGGATCGAGGAGGCGCTTGCCGAGGCGCTGCGCGCGGACGGCTTCTTCGTGCAGGGCGGCCACTGACCCGATGGGCGTCCGGGCCGTCGCGCGCGGGTGTGCCTCCCGCTCAGGATCCGCGGAGCTGGGCGACGACCGCGTCGACCTGATCGGCGGCGCCGACGATCACCGGCGTGCGCTGGTGGATCCCGGTCGGCGCGACCTCGAGGAGCCGCTCGTCCGGGCCGGCGAGCGCGCGCCCGCCGGCCTGCTCGACCAGGAACGCGATCGGGTTCGCCTCGTACATCAGCCGGAGCTTCCCCAGTCGCGCCTTCGCGGTCGGCGGGTACAGGAACACGCCGCCCTTCAGCAGGATCCGGTGGACGTCCGCGACCATCGCGCCGGTGTAGCGGCTGGAGTAACCCTCGCGCTGCGCCCAGTCGAGGTAGCGCTGATAGCCGTCGGGGAAGCTCAGTCGATTGCCTTCGTTCACCGAGTAGCTGCGGTTGCCCGCGGGGATCCGCAGCCCGCGCTCGACCAGGATGAACGCGCCGACCGACGGCTCGAGCACGAACATATCCACGCCGCGCCCAAGCGTGAGCACGAAAACGGTCGAGGACCCGTACAGCACGTAGCCCGCGGCGACCTGCGCCGCGCCCCGCTGCAGGAGCGAGGCCTGCGCCGGGACGGCGGCGTCGTGCGGCAGGATGCTGAAGATCGTGCCGACCGCGCCGCAGACGTCGAGGTTCGACGAGCCGTCGAGCGGATCGAACAGCACTGCGTAGCGGCCGGCCCTGAGCTCCTGCTGGCGCAGGATCACGGGCTCCTCGTTCTCCTCGGACGCGATTACCGCGACGCCCTCGCGGCTCCCCAAGGTCGCGAGCAG
>JAGWPU010000128.1 GCA_028870355.1 Gammaproteobacteria bacterium
GCGCCGCTGGCTCGGTGGGCGCCGCCGGTTCGGCGGGCGCCGCGTCGGTGGCGATCCCGGCCGTGGCGGGCTCGAGGAGCTCGCGGACCCGATCGAGGCTCACGCGCGCACGCTGGTACGCGGTGACCAGGTTCAGCAGGGACACCGCCGAACCGGTGCCTCGCGCCATGTAGGCGACGAACGCGACCAGCGTGCCGACGCTCGTCTCGCCGTGGATCACGCGATAGCCGCCGACCAGGAACACCGCCGCGGTCGCGCCGTGCGACAACAGGTTCGAGATGCCGCCGATCGTGAAATTCAACATCTGCTGCGCGAGCAGCCGCCCGAGGTAGGCGCGGTTCAGGCGCGCGAGGCGCGCGGATTCGTGAGGTTCGGCACCGTACCCCTGGATCGCCTTCGTCGCGGCGAGCGTCTCGTAGAGGAACTGCGCGATCGCGCTGGTCTGTTCCCGCACCGCGCGCGTGCGCGCGGTGATCCACGGGCGCGCGAGGTGGCGCAGCGCGAGCTGCAACGGCAGCGCGGCGGCGGCGATCAGCGCGAGCCGCCAGCTCATGTACACCATGATCGCCGCGGTCGCGCCGAGCGCGAGCGCGCCGTTCACGAACGCGAGCACGGTATCGGTGCCGAACCGCTGGATCTCGGCGACGTCGCCGTCCAGGCGGGTCACCAGATCCCCGACCGCGCGGCGCCGCTGCAGCGCCGGCGGCAGCGACACCAGGTGCGCGTACAGATCTTCGCGCAGCGCGAACAGGACGTCGGCGGACACCCGCACGTACAGCCAGCGATTCAGCGCGCCGATCGCGAACCCGGCCGCGGCGAGCGCGAGGATCGCCGAGCACAACTGCGCGAGGCGGTGGAAGTCGTGCGCGAGCAATCCCTGGTCGACGATTTCCTTCGTCAGGTACGGCAGCGCGATCGACAGGAGCGACGCGACCACCGCGAGCGCGGCGACGCCCGCGAGCGCCGGCAGTCGCGGTCGCAGGTAGGGCCACAGCCAGCGCAGCGCGCGCGACCGCATCGCGTCAGCGGCGCACCAGTCGCGGCGAGGTCACCGATTGGTCGCCGCAGCCGGGCAGCCGGATGTTCGCCTTCTCGGCGAGCGTGTCGGCGTCGAACACGGTGACGTCGCACATCGCGCCGGCCGTGTACACCTCCTTGCCGTCGGTCGAGACCAGCACCGCGTAATAGGTGTGCGGCAGGTCGACGCGCTTCTCCACGCGGTACGGATCGAGGCCGATCTTCGTGAGTTGCGTGTAGGCGCCGAACGCGGCGGGCTCGGTCGGGCTCAGCACCGTGGAGAAGATCAGCGCGGAGGTCTTCTCGACGTCGTGATACGCGAGCGCGCCGGTGCGCAGGTTCAGGGTCATCAACGAGGTCACCGGCACCGGCGCGCCGTGGCCGGCGGCCGGTGTGCGGGTGCTGTAGATCGGCGCCGCGAAGATGCCGGTCGGTTCGCTGACCGGCCAGAACGCGAGCAAGTCCGGGCGCGAGTGCCCAGGGTGGTCCCAGTGACGGATCCCGCGGGTCTCCAGTCGCTTCCCGGTCGCGATGTCGTACTCGTAGAGATCGAAGCCGAGCGCGAAGAACGTGCGATCGTTCTTGTCCGTGAGGAGCGTGTGCACGCGCCGCGGCGCGGGGAATTCGCGGACCGGCTTCGCGTGCAGGCCGGCGTTCGTGTCGAAGACCGCGAAGCGCGTCGGCTCGACCTGATATTCGCTCAGTCCGAGCTTCACCGGGACCTCGTACACGAGCATTTGCTTGCCGTCGGGCGTCACGTCGAACGCGAACAGGCACTTCACGCGCTCGCCCGGCGAGGACAGGTCCGCGCGAAAGACTTCCTTGCCGGTGCCGAGATCGATCCCGGCGATGCTCTCCATCCGGTTCACGAGCACGTACGCGATCCGCCCGTCGGGCGAGGGCACGATCGTGCCGACCCAGTCGTGCGCGCCGGGGATCTTGAAGTCGCCGACGACCCGGCGCGCGGCCGCGTCGATCAGGAACAGCCGGTCGGGCTTGCTCCCGGTGACGATGTAGTCCTTCTTCGGCGCCGCGCTCGCCGCCTGTGCGATCGCGGGCAGCAGCAGGGCGAGCCGTAACAGGGTTTTCGGGTTCACCGTGATTCTCCTCGGGGCGGCGGGGTCATTTCTTCGGGAAGACGGCGTCGAGCTCGCGCCAGTCGTTCTGCGCCGACGGCGCGCCGGCGTCCCAGTTCGGATAGGTGTTCAGCGTGTCCGGGACCTGCGCCGGCCACCAGCACGGATCCGAACAGCCGTACAGATCCGCCTCCATCGGTTGGCACAGCGAAGCGACGCCGCCGAACGGATCGACTTCCCAGCCGGGGTCGAAGGTCGTCGCGCAGCCGGCGACGCTCTCCATCGTCACGACTTCCTCGACGTGCCCCGAGCGCTCGGCCTCGGTCAGGAGTTGCGCCTTGGTGTTCACGGGTTTCATGCCGCTCATGGGAGAGCCCTCCGGGGTTCGATATGGGTGCTGAGGAACTTCGGGTTCCGGGCCGCGATCTCGCCGTAGACCCTGACGCCGAAATCGACCCAGCGACGCAGCAGGTCGCAGTAGTGATAGGTGCGGTGCAGGGGATCGCCGAAGCGCGAGTACGCCTCGTGGTAACAGCCGCCGGCGCAGAGGTTGCGGATCCGGCACTTCGCGCAGTCGGTGCCGTCGCGGTCCGAGGCACGCCGCAGGAACTCGCCGAGCCGTTCGGCGTCGATCCCGCGCTCGACGTCGCCGAAGGTCGCGAGGTCCGAGCCGGCGAAGCGGTGACACAGGTTCAAACCGCCGTTGCGATCGACCGCGAGCAAGCCGACGCCGGCGCCGCAGGGCAAGGTCTTGCGTCGACCCTCGTGCAGATCGCTGATCAACTGGTGCAGGTTCGAGAATCCGGTGTTGGCGTTGCGGATCGCCGCCGCGAGGTACGCCTCGCCGAGTCGCTCGAAGCCCGCGTGCACGCGCTCGAGCTCTTCGGGCGTGAGCGCGTGCGCGGCGTTCGCGGCCGCGGTCACCGGCGCGTAGCCGACCTCGTGGAAGCCGAGCTGCCCGCGAAGGTACGCATGGATCGCCTCGATCTCGACGGTGCCGCGCGCGAGCGTGACCCGCGCGCCGATCGGTCGCGAGCGGTACCGTGAGAGCAGCATCGCGGCCTTGCGCTCGACGACCGCGTGCGTGCCCTTGCCGCCGACGCTGCGGCGGTTGCGGTCGTGGATCGCGGCGGGACCGTCGATGCTGATCGACAGGCCGAATCGATGGGCATCGAAATAGTCGGCGAGCGCGGGGGTCAGCAAGGTCGCGTTCGTCGTCAGGGAGAAATCGACCGATTTGCCGCGCGCCGCGGCGCGCTGCTCGGCCAGGTCGACGACCTGGCGGATCAGCGGGACGTTGCTGAGCGGCTCGCCGCCGAAGAACACGACGCCGATTCGCTCGCGGTCCGCGGCCTGCTCGAGCAGCAGCTCGATCCCGCGCGCGGCGGTCTCGAAGGACATCCGCTCGCCGCGCGCCGGCGCTTGCACGTCCTCCTTGTAGCAGTAGGTGCACCCGAGGTTGCACCCGGTGTTCACGTTCAGCACGATCGTGCTGAGCGGATACGCCTCGACCGCCGCGAGGCGCGGATTGATCGCGCCGCGGCCCTCGTCCGCCTGGTAGATCTCGAGCCCGGCGAGGCGATCGACGAACGCCTCGACGTCCGCGCCGTCGAAGCGCCCGCGGAGGCGCTCGCGCAGTTGCGTCGAATCGAAATCGCCGCCGTCGCCGGTCGCGTCGATCACGGCGGCGCCGAGCTCGTCGAGCTCGAACAGCGCCGTGGTCGGCACGTGGAACAGCATCGCTCTGCCGGAGAACCGCACCACGTGCGCGTTCGCGGGATTGAACCGGAGCCTCGTCGCAGCCATCGGCGTCTCCTCCGTCAGTAGATCGGCGGCGTGTTCCACCGCTGCACGGTCACGACCAAGTGGGCCTTGCCGACGACCGCCGTCGGCCGGCCGGCGGCGCCGGGCGGAAGCGTCGCGATCACCTCGAGGTTCCCGGTGTTGTCCGCATGGAACGGGCGCTTCGGATTCGGACCCGCACCGGCCGGCAGGAAGCGGCCGCGCGAGTCGATCCGGCCCGCGAAGTCCACGTCACGGTCGTGCGCCGCCTGCGCGTCGAACGGCCCGATCGACCAGGCGACCGGGAGCGCGCCGAGGTGCACCGCCTGCGGTTTGCTCGCGGGTCCGGGGATCTCCTCGATCGCGTCGACCGCGAATTGCGCGGCGACCGGATCGATCTTGCCCCCGCCGAGGCGCGCGATCGCGTACGCCGGCGTCACGTCGAGGCGATCGACGCGGTCGTAGACCGCGACCGCGTCGGCGGCGTTCGCGCCGCCGACGCGAACCGTGCGATAGCCCGGTGCCGCGTGCGCGGCCGCGTCGACCTGCAACACGAGCGAGGTGCGGCCGCGGTGGACCACCCGCGCGCGCAGTCCGGCGCCGAGATCGACGCGGCCGCCGAGGTGTTCCCCGACGATCGTCACGCGCGTCGAGGTCCCGGCGCGGATCGCGCGCGGGCTCACCAGCACGATCCGGGGGGCGCGGCCGGCGCGGACCGCATCCCAGTCGGCGCCGATCTCGGCGTGATCGTCGAGGAACCAGCGCCCGCTGAGCCGCCGTCCGCCCGGCGAGGCCGCGAAGACCTCGTGGGTGGAGCGATCACCGAGCGTCGCGGTGCCGCGCCACTCGTAGCCGGTGTAGACGATCGCGTGGGATTGGCCGTCGAGCGCCTGGCCGTCCGCGAAGCGCAGGCGATAGGTCGTGCGGTACTCGTCCGCGGCGGTCCGGCGGATCTCGGCGGTTCCCCAGTACGTGCCGCGCCCGGGCTCGTCGCCGCGAACCAGCCAGCGGCCGGCGAGGTCGATCGGGGCGTGTCGCTGCCACGCGGCCCACGCGGCCGTGTGCAGCGGGAAGAGTCGGCCGAGCTCGGCGGGCACCTTCGTCGAGGCCTCGCGCCACCAATGCCGGTCGCGAGCGCCTTCCTGGTATTCGATCGTCGGGAATTCCGCGAGATGCCAGTTCGCGTTCTTCAGCCAGTCGGCGGCGTCGCGCCGCTCCAGCGCGATCCGCGCCGCCGAGTGACAGCGCGCGCACATCCGCTGCAGGTCGCCGGGCAGCGCCAAGTCCGGCACGTTCGGGCGGCGCTCGAGCGCGAAGCGCGCCGGCGCCGCTTCGGACGGCGCGAGCCCCCGGGTGTCGGCGAGGTAGCGAACGATCGTGTCGCGCGCGGTCGCCGGGAGCTGCAAGCCGTGCAGGTTTTGCATCCGGAAGATCGTCATCACCCAGCCCTCGGGCGTCTTGCGCTCGTCGCCGATGCGGGCGAGCGTGCCTTGCCGGTCCGGGAGGTGACAGGCGCCGCAATAGGTCTTCACCAGGGTTGCCCCGTCGGCCGGGCCGGTGGTCGCGGTCACGGCCGCGACCGCCCGCGTCGCGGCGCCCGCGGCGAGCACGCCCAGCAGCACGGCCAACGCCCATCCCCCCGTGTTCTCAGCTTTGCTCGTCGTGCTCATCGCGAACCTCTCTGGATGCTCTCGTTACCGCCGCCCGCCACACGCCCCGTGGCCAGCGAGCGCTGACCCACACCGGCCGAAGCTCGATGCGTTCCCCGTTCAACACCGGCCGGCGCTCGAATCGTCCGGCGCCCGCGTCGATCCGCGCGTTCGCGTCGACCGAGAGACGTTCGTAGTGGTCCGCGGCCGCCGCCCAAAACGGCGCGCCGGGCAGGGATCGCGCCTGTTCTCGATAGAACGTCCCCGCGGTCGCGACCGCGCGCCGCCAAACCTCGTCGCTGCGTTCGCGCACGAACCGTGCGATCGGCGTCCAATCGGTCCCGTCGAGGTAGGAGTGAATCGCCGCGACGCCGACGCGCGCGGATTGCAGGGCCTCGTGGACGCCGTGCCCGGCGAGCGGATCGAGCGCGAGCGCGGCGTCGCCGATGCGCAAACGACCGGGGGAGGGCGCGGCGTCGGCACGGCGCATCACCGCGGCGGTCGCGCGCGCGCCGAGAAATTGCGCACGTTGCGTCGAGAACGCGTCTTCCTGCAGGGTCGCCGTCGCGGTCTCGAACCGCTCGCGCAGCTGCTCGCGGTCGAGCCGCGTCCGCGGCGCGCAGATGAATTGCCGCTGCAAGATCCCGTTCGCGTCGCGTGCGAACCAGCACCAGCCGTCGTCGATCGCGACCACCGCGCTGCCGGGACCGCCGCCCGCGGCGATCCGCCAGCGCTCGCTCCACGCGACGAGTCGCGGGCCGAGACGCTCGACGCCGCCGGATCGCCGGCCGCGCGCGTCCAGGATCGCACGACACCGGAGCGAACCCTGCGCGGTGTCGATCCGCCAACCGCCGCCGGCGTCCGCGGCGATCGCGCGCGCCGCGCGGCGATCGAGACGCAGTCCCGCGAGCGCGAGATCGAGCGCCAGCGCTTCGTCGAACGCCGTCCGATCGATCGGGCATTCGCGTCCGCGCGTCGAGCGCGTGCCGGCCCAGACGCCGATCCGGGGCGCC
Source organism: Gammaproteobacteria bacterium (assembly GCA_028870355.1). GTDB lineage: Bacteria > Pseudomonadota > Gammaproteobacteria > Steroidobacterales > Steroidobacteraceae > Bog-1198. The sequence continues at coordinate 6,538 of JAGWPU010000128.1, forward strand.
GAGCGGCCGGCGGCGGCGGCCGCGCGCTCGAGGCCGGCCTCGAGCAAGCGTGCGACGCAGCGTTCGCCGAGGCCTTCGCTCGCCGCGGGCCGGGGTCGGCCGAGGATCGCGACGGAGTACCGTAGACGGTGCAGGCCGAGCGCCGCGGCGCAGCCCGCCGGCCCGGCGCCGAGCACGCCGACGTCGACGCTCGCGTCGGGTGCCGCGGTCAACACCGGTCGCATCCGTCCGGGGCGGACAGGAGCGATTCCATTTGCTCGCGTAGCAGGTACTTCTGCACCTTGCCCGTCACGGTCATCGGGAATTGGTCGACGAAGCGGACGTAACGCGGGACCTTGTAGTGCGCGATCCGGCCGCGACAGTACGCGACGATCTCCTCCGCGTCGCCGTCGACGCCCTCGCGCAGTCGAACCACCGCGCAGACTTCCTCGCCGTACTTCGGATCGGGAACGCCGACGACGGCGACGTCGAGCACCTTCGGGTGATGGTGCAGGAACTCCTCGATCTCTCGCGGGTACACGTTCTCGCCGCCGCGGATGATCATGTCCTTCACGCGGCCGACGATCGTGCAGTAGCCGTCGGCGTCGATCGTCGCGAGATCGCCGGTGTGCATCCAACCGGCCTCGTCGACCGCTTCGGCGGTATGCTCGGGGTCGTCCCAATAGCCGCGCATCACGCTGTAGCCGCGCGTCAGGAGCTCGCCGGTCTCGCCGCGCGGGACCACGCGGCCGTCGGCGTCGATGACCTTCGCCTGCAGGTGCGGGTGGATCCGCCCGACGGTGGACACCAGGTGTTCCAGCGGATCGCCGATCCGCGACTGGAAGCTCACCGGGCTGGTCTCGGTCATGCCGTAGCAGATCGTGATCTCGGCGAGATGCATCTCGTCGATCACACGCCGCATCACCGTGATCGGGCAGGTCGCACCCGCCATGATCCCGGTGCGCAAGGAGCGCAGATCGAACTCGCGAAAGCGCGGATGATCGAGCTCGGCGATGAACATCGTCGGCACCCCGTAGAGCGCGGTGCAGCGCTCCTCGGCGACCGCGCCCAGGACTTCGAGCGGATCGAACGCCTCCGACGGAAACACCAGGCACGCCCCGTGGGTGATCGCGCCGAGGACGCCCATCACCATCCCGAAGCAGTGGTAGAGCGGCACCGGGACGCACAGCCGGTCGTCCTCGCCGAGGCGGATCCCGCGGCCGACGA
>JAGWPU010000016.1 GCA_028870355.1 Gammaproteobacteria bacterium
GAGCGCAATTCCCGCCGTGCCCGACTCGGCCTCGTCCGGGATGAGCGCCGCGTCCCCGCCCGCCGCCGCGTCCCCGCCCGCCGCCGCGTCCCCGCCCGCCGCCGCGGCGGGTTTTGCGCCCGAAGTCCCGGTGACCTCGCCTGAGAATCCGATCGTGGCCGAGGCGCGCGCAAGGCTGGGTGCGGCGGATGCCGCGCCCGCGGCGCCGGCGACCGCCGCGGATCGCGCGGACCTCGAGCCCCTGCCGACGCTCGCGCAGATGGGGTTCGCGGGCGCCGACGCGTTGCCGCCCCTGCACCTGGACGTGCACGTGTATTCGCCGGATCCGGCGCAGCGATTCGTGTTCATCAACGGACACCGGTACGTCGAGGGCTCGAGGCTCGCGGAGGGACCCCGGGTCGTACGGATCCGACCCGACGGCGTCGAGCTCGCCTATCGCGGGCATCGCTTCCTGCTGCCGCGTCAGTAGGCGGGGCCCGGTCGCCGGGGGCCTGCGCCGGGCGACCGGGGGACGCGGCGACCGCGGCGGGGACCGCGATCGCGGTGGCTTGCGCGAGAGCCCCTCGCTACCATGTAGCCTGCGGACCGTGGGGGTTCGCGAGGGTCGAAGTTCCGTGGTTTCCAGATCGATCATCCGCGCCGCCTGCGCGGTTCTGATCTCCTGCGTCTCGTCGAGCGTGGCGGCGGCGGCGATCCTCGGCGGCACGATCCGCTTCCCGGGCAGCGACGACCCGGCCATGACCGTGTACGTGTATTCGATCGATCCCGCACGATTGCGATCGCTGCCCGTGCGCCACGGCCAGCACGCATTCCAGTTCGCGGTGCCGCCCGGTCGATACGTGGTGTTTGCCGCACCGAGCGGCGCGGGCGCGCCGGACGTGTACGGCGCTTACACCCACTGCAGCGGCAACTCGCCGCCGATCGACCCCGCGACCTGCGAAGATCACAGCCTGCGCACCGTCGTCGTCGATCGTCGCACGCGTCGCCTCGAGGTCGCGGTCGACGATTGGTCGTTGAGCGATGCGGACGCGAACGCGCTCGATCGGATCCGCGGACTGGCGGCGACGCCCGGACCGCAACCGGAAGGAGCGCCGCGTTTCTCCGAGTACCCGGCCGCGACCGCGATGACCGCTGCAACCCCGGCCACTGCCCCCGCGGCGGCCCGACTACGGCGCCTCGCACTCAGCCTCGCGGATCGCCGGAAGTTGCGCGACGTTCTGGCGGCGGGACCGAATTTCGCGGGCGAAGTCACCCTGGACGTGGCGCACTGCGGCGTCCATTGTCTGCGCATACTCCTGCTAGACTGGCGCGGCGGTGGCGTGGTCGAGATACCGGACCTCGCCGCGATCGACGACGATCTGCCGTGCAGGACGTCGGAGGCGGTGCTGTTCCGACGCGACAGCCGGCTGCTCAGCGTGACCCGAATGCGCGGCCGCGTGATCGCGACCCAGTATTTCCTCTGGGATCCGACGACCGCTTCGCTGCGCCTGCTCGCGGTGTACCCGCGCAAGCCGAGCGAGTATTGCGCGATCGATCCGCCGTAGAGGAACTCGACGGGCCGGTCGGCGCCGGGATGCGAAGAATTCAGAACGACGATGCGAAAGATATTCACATTGACGATGCGCGGACTGGTCACGGTACTGCCGGTCGCGCTCACGGTATACGTGATCTGGTGGGCGGTTCACTCGCTCGAGTTGATGCTGCGGCACCTGCTGATCGCATTCGACATCGTCAGCCCACGACACTACTGGCCGGGGCTCGGGCTGCTCGCAGGCTTCCTGGTGCTGCTGCTGGTCGGCAGCCTCGTCAACGCGTACGCCGGCCGGATCGTGCTCAAGTACTGGGACGATCTCCTCGCGCGGATCCCGTTCGTGAAGACCCTGTACGGGGGCTTTCGCGACGTCGTGAGCCTGTTGCCGTCCGGTAGCGGCGACCGGCGCGATTTGCAGCGCGTCGTCGTCGCGCACTTCGGCGAGGTACGCGCAATCGGGTTCGTGACGCGCGAAGACGTACCGGCGGCGCTCGCCGCGCGCGAAGGTGAAGACCTGGTGACCGTGTATTTCCCGATGAGCTATGCGTTCGGCGGCTACACGATCTACCTGCCGCGCCGCCTCGTCGAGCCGCTCGACATCTCGGTCGAGGACGCGATGCGCCTCGCGATCACCGCGGGTCTGACCGCCGCCGGGTCGCGTCACGGCCCTCCATGATTCGGACCGTCGGAGTCATGCGGGAGTCCGTCGCGCGCCGCCGTCCTCTCGCCCGAACGCTCGCCGGCCTGGCACTCGCCGGCGCGATGTGCCTGCCGGCCGGGCACGCCGGGGCGGCGACGAGGGCGCGGGCGACCGGCGCGCTGCGGCCGACCCCCTGGCTCGACGCCGCGATCGGCTTGCTCGGCACTCGCGGAGACGCGAACTCGCTCGCGACCGCTGCGCTGATCGGGCGCAGCGGCGACGGAGCGCTCGCGCTCGCGAACCGCGCGGCGCGGCTCGCGCCGGACGACGCGGCGATCGGGTGGCTGGATCTGCGCGTCTGCGCAGCCACGGCGGGCTGCGACACCCGCGGCGTCGCCGCCGCGATGCGCTGGCTCGATCCGGACAACGCGGCTGCGTGGCTGCCGACCCTCGATTCGGCGGTCGACACGCACGACGACGTGGAGACGGACCGTGTGCTCGTGCACATGGCCCGAGGATCGAGCCTGGATTTTTACTGGAATCCGATCGTCGCGCGGGCGTTCGATGCCTTGCGTGCGGTCGCCGCGCGCATTCCGGGTCACGCGCTCGATTCCGACGCCGCGGTCCTCGCCGCGGTCGAGCGGGCCGCGGGCCGCTTGATCCTTCCGCCCCTCACCGCGCTCGAGACGGTGTGTCGCGACTCGCGGCCGGGCAACCCGCAGCGCCCCGCCTGCGAAAAGATCGCTCGGCTGCTGCGCCACGGGGACACGATCGACGCGCAGTATGCGGGCTACTCGATCGCACGGCGCTTCGCCCGTTACGGGAGCCCGGGGTATCGTGCGCTCGGTGAGGCACGGCGGGTACTCGAGTGGCGCGTCGCGAACGCCGCGCGCTTCGACGCGCCGCTGCTGCCGTGGTTGCGCAGCGCGCACGCCCGCTGGCGCGTCGAGCAGATGCGCAAGCTCGCACGACAGGAGGACGTGATCCTCGCGGTGCTGCGCTACCAGGGCCTGCCGATCGATCCACCGCCCCCGCCACCGGCACCGACGCCGCCACCGGCGCCGCCGGAGCCGTTGCACAAGCGTCCCCCCTGACGATGGATGCGGACGCTCCCGGGAGCGCCTCGTTGCTCGCGGACGACGAGCCGACGCCGGTGGAGGTTCGTCGACCGCGGGGGCGCTCGGCCTTCCTGATCGTATGCGATCACGCCGGCGCACGGATTCCGCGCGCGCTCGGGTCGCTCGGGCTCGCGGCCGCGGATCTCGCGCGGCACATCGCCTGGGACATCGGCGCAGCGGCGGTCGCGCGGCGTCTGTCCGACACCTGGGATGCCTGCGCGGTCCTGCAACGCTACTCCCGGCTGGTGATCGACTGCAATCGCCCGCCCGGTAGCCCGACGTCGATCGCCACCGAAAGCGAACGGACCCCGGTACCCGGGAACGCCCGGCTCGACGCGGCCGCGCGCGAGCGGCGCGAACGGTCGATCTTCGCGCCGTACCACGCGCGAATCCGTACGCTCCTCGACGCGCGCGCCGCGACGAACCGCCCGACGGTACTGATCGCGATGCACAGCTTCACGCCGATCTACCTCGGCGCCGCGCGCCCCTGGCACGTGGGCGTCCTCTATCATCGCGATCCACGGCTCGCTGGGTCGCTGCTCTCGGTGCTGCGTGCCGACCCGGCGCTGGTCGTCGGCGAGAATCAACCCTATGCGGTCGGCGACGCGACCGACGTCGCGATTCCCGAATACGGCGAGAAGCGCGGCTTGTTGCACGTCGAGATCGAGGTACGCCAGGACCTGATCGCGACGCCGAGCGGCCAGCGCGCCTGGGCGAGCCGGCTCGCGGTCGCGTTGAGCGAGGCGCTCGCCCGGTGCCCGGGGCGCTGAACCACCGGCACCCCGCTGCGAGCGGCGTCAGGCAACCGAGCTGCGCGACAGCGCGACGCTCGGCGGCTCCGCCGCGAGCGCGCCGACCTCCGCGCCGATGCGCAGGTCGTCGATCGGGCCGAATGCGTGCTTGCGGATCACGCCGTCGCGATCGATCAGCACCAGACTCGGCGTTCCGCGCATCCGATATCGCTCCATCGTGAGCGGAATCGGTCCGGATTCGCCCGGCGAGTCGATCGCGACGGGAAACTTGAGACGATACTCCTGGATGAACGCCTCGATGACCGCCCGCGTGATCGCGGCATGGTGCTCGAAGGTCGCATGCAGTCCGATCACCGCGACGTCCTTCGGTTCGAACGTCTCGTGGATCCGGCGAATCTGGGGAACGCCGAACGCGACCGATTGCGGGCACAGAACCTGGAATGCGCCGAGCACGACCACGCGGCCCCGCAGTCCCGACAGCGCGATCGGATGATCGCTGTTGTACCAGTGACGCACCGACCACTCGGGCGCGACCTTAGGCGACTCGTCCATCCACACCCCTGACGCGGCCCGCATGGCCATCCCGATGCCGATCGATCCTCGACCGGTTCCGTGCGCCGGCCGGCCTACTGTTTGCCTCAGCGCGCGGAGAATTACAAGAGGCCGTCGTCGTGGGGCCGTGGCTCGGCGCTCGCCTCGAACAGCGCGAGCTCGCCGAGCAGATCGCGCAGCGGAACCGCGCGCGCGACCGCGAAGCCCTGGCCGTAATCGACGCCGAGATCCGCGATCCGGCACCGCAAGGCATCGCTCTCGACGTGTTCGGCGATCGTGCGCAGACGCATCACCGTCGCGAGCTGCGCGACCGCCTTGATCATCGCGGCCGATCGCGGATCCTCGATCGCATCGCGGACGATCGCGCCGTCGATCTTCAGCGCCTCGACCGCGAATTCGCGCAGGATTCCGAGCGTACCGGCGCCGGTGCCGAAATCATCCAGAATGAACCGACAGCCCGAACCGCGCAGCACGTCGATGCAGCGCCGCGTCGCGTCCGGATGTCGTGCCGCGAGGGCTTCGGAGATCTCGAAACCCAGTGCGCCGCGCGGCACACGATCGGCGGCGATGCGCTCCTCGACGAAACCGACGAAGGAATCGTCGAGCAAGGACTCCGCGTCGAGGTTCACGGTGAAGCAGGCGCGCTCCTCGCCGACCCGGCGGGCGTGCGCACCGAGCAGCGCGCAGACTCCCCGCACGACCCAGCGATCGACCGCGCGCATCAGTCCGCAGGCCCGGGCGACCGGCAGCACCTTGCGTGCGGTGAGCAGCTCGCCGCGCTCGCCTGGCAATCGCAGCAAGACCTCGAACAACGCCCCCCCATAGTCGCCTCGCAGCGGCAGGATCGGCTGCGCGATCAGGTGCGGTTCGTCGGTCGCGAGCGCCCGTCCGAGCAGGCGCGCCACCGCGGCGTTCGCGGCGTGCCCGCCGGTCCCGCGCTCCTGGGCCTGGGCGACGCGATCGCCGCCGAGCGCCTTCGCGCTCTTGCACGCATCCTCGGCCGCGGCGAGCGCGTGGGCGAGCGGCTCGTCGACGTCGGCGACCGGCGCGACGCCGATGCTCAGGGTCGGCGACGGCGCCGCGGCGCCGCCGCGCGCGGCGTACGCGGCGCGTACGCGTTCGGCGTTCGCGATCGCCGCGTCGACGTTCGTGTTCGGCAGCAGCGCGGCGAGTCGGTCGCCGGTCAGCCGGGCGCACAGCGCGTCGGCGGGCAGGGTCGCCTGCAAGCACGCCGCGGCGGCGGCGATCGCCTCGTCGCCAGCGGACATGCCGAACGCCTCGTTGAGCGCCCGCAGGCGATCGACGTCGAGGTACAGCAGGCTGTGGGCTCCGAGGGGTGCACCGGTCGCGAACACCCGACGAGCACCCCGCGCGAACGCGGCCTCCGTCAGCAGGCCGGTTCGCGGATCGTGCGCCGCATCGATCATGCCCGACAAGCGCTTCGCAGCCGCTTCGATCGCAGCGACCGCGGACGGCGGGAAATCCGCCGCGCTGGGCGGATTGAACAACGCGAGCGCGCCGAGGATCCGACCGGACCGATGCCGGACCGGACTCGCGAGGATCTTGTACGGCGCGGCATCGGCCGTCGCCGTCCGGGCGATTCGGTTCACGACGAGGGTCCGCTGCTGCAACCGGACCCACGCGAGCAGATGCTGTTCGGCGCGTTGCAATGCGGCCGGTGCGAGCGGCTGGCCGCTCGGCGTGAGGGTGCGCGAGATCCGGCGCTCCGGCACCCAGAGCGCCGCGAGCGTCGCGCCGCCCCGGTGCATCGTCCGCTCGAGCCAGCGGTCGATCGCATCGCCATCCTGGTTTTCATCGCGTTCGTCGCCTTCGTCGGCATCCCGGGAGTCGACGGCCAGCGGCGGCGCCGGGATCGGCGGAGCCCGCCCGTGGGCATCGGCCGCGGCAGCGATCGCCGCATGCGCACGCTCGGCGAGCGCCGTGCGCAGCGACAACTCTCCCCGCCAGCAGGCGAGCGCCGGCGCGACCATCGATTGCACGTAAGGGAGCGCGCGCGGTCCGGATGGCGAACCGGTCGGCGCGAGCGCGAGCATCACGGTCCCGTACCGACCGTGATCGCGGGGCAAGGCGAACGCGTAGAGCGCGACGTCCGCGTTCACGACCCGCATCGCGGCCGGGAACTCGCCGGTGGTGGTCAGCGCGGCCGCGGTCGCCGCCGCCGCAACCGCCTGCGCGGCCGCCTCGTCCACCGCCCACTCGACCGATGCCCAGAGCTGGCGACCGTCGCCGTCCTGCACGCACATCGCGCACAGGCTCGGCAGCAGGACTTTCAACAGGCGTGCCCACGCCTCGAAGCCGCCCCAAGCGTCGAATCCTCGCTCGGGAGAGGCCGACCGTGCGGCGTTGTCCGGGTCCGGCAATTGCATCACGTTGGTCGTCCTGACGGGGCCGTGAGCCCGGTGGTCCTCACCGGCACAGTGCGCGGCGGTGGCGGCGGCGACGTCGATCGCCGTCGCCGATCCTCATGCGGTGTCGGTCGCCGGTCGGCGTCGGGCGAGCCGTTCGATCAGCCCGCTTCCACCCGGCCATCGGGCGATCCACAGGACCGCGTTCCAGAATCGCCGCGCCCGCCGATCATACCGCGCGAGCGGCAGCGCCGCGTAGAGATCCTCGCGCGGCTCGTGCAGGAGTCCCGCCGCCGCACTCAGCGAGGAGCCCGAAGCGTCCGGTCCGGTACCCCAGCGAACCGCGTCACCCCGCCATTCGATGCGGATCGAGGACGTCACCGCAAACCCCGCGGCGCCGATCGTCCCGCCGTCCGCGCCGCGGGGATCGAGCAGATACACCTCCCACATTGCCGGTCCGCGACCCCGCAGACGCCACCAGCCGCCCGGGAGCGGCTCGATCCCCTCGTCGGGCGCGCGCAGGATTCTCGACGTCGACATCACGCCATCCGTCCGTTGGTCGGGGCTGGGCGCTCCGATTCCGGGAATGTATCATTCCCCGGCGCCCGCGAGGCGCTTCCTTCGAACCTTCGAGCGAGCCTCACCCGATGCGCCGTACCCTGTTCCCGTGCCTGTTCGCATGCTCCATCGTCGCCACGGCATTCGCCGCACCGCGTCTCGCGCCGCCACCGGTCGAACGCGTGATCGAACAGGGACACCTCCCGTACGCCTCGGTGAGTTACCTCGTCGAGGACGCGGACACGGGCGCCGTGGTGATCGAGCGCAATCCCGGAATACCGCGCGGACCCGGATCGGTGATGAAGACACTGACCACGTTCGCGGCCCTCGACATGCTCGGACCGCAGTTCAAGTGGCACACGCGCGCGCTGGTCGACGGCCCGATCGTGCACGGCGTCCTGCACGGCAATCTGTACCTGCAAGGGGGCGGGGATCCGTACCTGACGATCGAGCGCTGGTGGCGTTTCGCGGCCGAACTGCGGGCGACGGGCCTGCGCACGATCGACGGCAACGTGGTGATCGACGATCACGAATTCTCGCTGCCCGGGGATAACCCAGCCGCCTTCGACGGCCACCCGAACCGGCCGTACAACGTGATACCGAACGCGCTGATGGTGAATTTCCAATCGATCGACTATCGCGTCGCTCCCGATCCCACGGATCACCGGGTCGCGGTCTCGGCCTTGCCGCGGCCGGTGAACCTCGCGATCGAAGACGACATCCGGCTGGTCGGCGGGCGCTGCGCCGGATACGGCGATCGCATCGGCTACCGGGTCGATTCGCCGCTGCGCGACCGGGTGATCTTCAGCGGCACGATGTCGATGCATTGCGGGCCGGAGCTGTTCACGCGGGCCGTGATGCAGGCACCGCAATACGCCTACGGCAGCTTCGTTCAGCTGTGGCGCCAGCTCGGCGGCCGGATCGGCGGCGGCTACGCGCACGGCGCGGCGCCGCCGCACGCACGCGCGCTGCTGGATTTCGAATCGTTGCCGCTCGCCGAGATCGTGAGGCTCACCAACAAGTTCAGCAACAACACGATGGCGCGCACGCTCCTGCTGACGCTCGGTGAACGGCGCTTCGGCGCACCGGCGACGCTCGCCAAGGGGATCACCGTGATCGAGGACTGGGCCCGGGAGCACCGGATACCGCTCGAGGGCACGGTGATCGCGAACGGTTCGGGCCTGTCGCGGCGCACGCGGATCGACGCCGAGACGCTCGCCGCGCTGCTGCGGGTCGCTTATCACAGCAACTTCGCGCCCGAATACCTGGCGTCCCTCCCGATCGCCGGCGTCGACGGCACGCTCCAGCGACACCTGCAGGAAACCCCGCCGGGGTCGGTCCGCCTGAAGACCGGCCACATCGACGATGTGAGCGCGGTCGCCGGTTACGTGCGCACGCGCAGCGAACGAACGTTCGTGCTGGTGTCCCTGGTCAACGACCCGCGGGTCGCGACCGGTGCCGCCGAACGCCTGCATCAGGCGCTCGTCGACTGGATTCTCGCACGCGGGTGACCGGCGGCGCGGGTCGCTCGAGCTCCCACTGGTACGCTTCGATGCCGCGGCGGACCCAGACGCCACAGCCGATGAAGCGGAACTGTCGCGCGAGACGCCGCCGATACCAGTCGGCCGGGCGCAAGTGCACGTCGCCGTCGGTGAGCCGCTGGTCGCAGTGCTCGTGCCAGTCCGCCACCGTGAGCGCCGAGAGATAGATCGCGACGCGCGCGAGCCGCGTGAGGTTCGCGAGCGCTTTGGCGGCAGCGCGATCGTCGAGATACTGCAGCACGTCGTAACACACGACGAGGTCGTAGCGGCAGTCCGGCGCGAAGTCCTCGACCGAACCCTGGATCCAACCGTAGCGTGCACACAGGTACTCGCTGCGTTCGAGCCCGGTGTAGACCGCGGCCGGCCAGCGCTTCGCGAACCCGGCGCGCAGGGTGCCGACGCCGCAGCCCGCATCGAGCACGCTGCGCACCGGCAGTTCGCAGCGGTCGAGCACCGCGGCGATCATCCGCGCCTTCGCGCGCATCTCCGCCGGCGTGGTCACGCGCGTCCGGGGATCGAAGTAGAAGCGCCGGAAATAGGCCTCGTCGAACGACTTCGGCGTCGCCGCTTTCGCGGGTGAAGGAGGGTGTGGCATCGGCGCAGATCTTGCCGGCGATCTCGCGACCGAGCAAGCTCGTCCGGGACGGGCGAGGTGACGGGGGGGGCGAAGCAGACGATGAACATCGGCGGCAACGGCCGCGCTCGCGGCACGCATGAACCGGCGCCGGCCGATCGGATCCGGCGCGCGACCGTCCGACGGAGCTGACGGCATGGAGGATCGGTGGCTCGCCTGGGCGAAGCGCTTGCACGCGATCGCGTCGACGGGACTGCATTATGCCGAGGGTCCGTACGACCGCGAGCGGTACGCCGAGGCCGCGGCGATCGCGAGCGAGATGCTCGCTGCGCTCGCCGACGTTCCACCTCGCCGGATCCGGGAACTGGTGCCGGATTTCGCACGGGGCTACGCGACGCCGCTCGTCGAGGTCCGGGCGGCGATCGTCGATCGCGGCACCCGGATCCTGCTGGTTCGGGAAGCGAGCGACGGCCGGTGGACCCTGCCCGGCGGGTTCGCCGACGTCGGCCGCTCGCCGCGCGAGAACGTCGTGAAGGAAGTGCTCGAGGAGGCTTCGATCCGCGTGGACGCGCGGACGCTGTATGCGGTCCGGTACAAGGCACGGCACCGCTACGACGCGGACACGCGCGACTTCTACAAACTGTTCTTCCTGTGCGAACGCCTCGACGACGCGGCGCCACGGCCCGGCGCGGAGACGACCGATGCCGGGTTCTTCGCCGAGGACTCGATTCCGCCGCTGTCCACGGGACGCACGTTGCCCGAGGACGTCGCGGCGGCGTTCGCGCGAGCCCGCGATCCGATGCGTCCGCCCGACATCGACTGACCGGTCGCGATCAGGAGTTCGCCGCGTCGGCCCACGCGCGCGGGTCGACGGGTGGCAGCGCGACCGACCTCCAGCGGCTCGCCTCCTCCTCGAGCAGGCGCCGGGACCGGTCCGCATCGATCGGGCGGTGGAAGTAGTAGCCCTGCGCGCATTCGCACCCCAGGTCCCGCAGGATTTCCGCCTGACGTGCGGTCTCGACCCCTTCGGCAACCACCGCGATCGAGAAGCTCCGCCCGAGCGCGATGATCGCGCCGATCAGCCGGTTGTCCCGCGCGTCGTTCTCCAGATCGCTCACGAAGCTGCGATCGATCTTCAGATAGTCGATCGGCAGGCGCTTCAGGTAGGCGAGATGGCAATAGCCGACGCCGAAATCGTCGATCGCGATGCGCACGCCGAACCGGCGCAGCGCGAGGATCGCGTCCCGGGGCGCATCGCCGTGCGACATCAGCGCCGACTCGGTGATCTCGATGCGCAGCAGCGCGGGATCGAGGTCGAACTCCGTGACGATCGCCATCAGGCGATCGACGAAGCCGCGCCGCTCGAGCTGATGCGCGGACACGTTGACTGCGACCGGCACGATCGGCACGAGATCGTCGCGCCACGCGCGCAGCTGCCGGCAGACCAGCCGGATCGCCTGTTCGCCGAGTGCATCGATGAAGCCGCTCTGTTCTGCGACCGGAATGAAGTCGCCCGGCGGGATCGACCCCCGCACGGGGTGTCTCCACCGCAGCAGGGCTTCGAACGAGACCACCCGCTCCGACTCGAGATCGACGAGGGGCTGGTATTCGACGTGGAATTGATCCGAATCCACCGCAGTGCGCAGCGCCTGGGCGATGAACACGCGCTCCTCGAGCCGGGTGGCCATGTCGGGGCGATAGGATTGATAGCCGTTGCGGCCTCGATTCTTGATGTCGTAGAGCGCGAGATCGGCCGCGCGCATCAGGGTTTCTTCGTCCGCGGCGTCGTCCGGGCTCAACGCGATGCCGATGCTCGCCTGCACGGTACAGGCCTGCGAGCCGATCGCGAGGGGCGCCGCGATCGTGGCGCAGAGGCGGCGCGCCAGGCGTTCGACGTCGGCGCGGCTGCGGGCGGACGCGGCGACCACGATGAACTCGTCCCCGCCGATCCGCACCAGCAGTCCCTCGCCGTCGACACCGTCGCGCAGGCGACCCGCGACCTCGCGCAGCACCTGGTCGCCAAACCCTTCCCCGTGGGTGTCATTGATGTCCTTGAAGTTGTCGAGATCCACGTGCAGCAACGCGACGCGCCGCCGGTGCCGCGCGGCGCTCGACAGCAGATCGGGCAGGCGATCCTTCAACGCATGGCGGTTCGGCAGTCCCGTGAGCGAATCGTGCATCGCGAGTTCCCGATAACGACGCTCGCTCGCGCGCAGTTCCTCCTGCTGGGTCATCGCGGCGATCTTCAACGCGGTCGACTCCCCGAACTGGCGATGCGCGCGCCGCGCGGCGGACGTGAGGTACACCCCGTACAGGACGCCCATCACGGCCATCGACGCGTGAAAGTGGCCTGAGGCGGCGCCGAGCCGCAGCACCAGGGGTGCGATCGCAGCCCATTGGAACGCGAGCGCCGCGACCTGGTCCGCATCGAACGAACCGGCCGCCCCCGCGGTGATCCCGGCGATCACGTAGCTCAGGAACTCCAGTCTCGCGATGCTGCCGCCGGTTCCGAACGCCGCGATCGCGCCCCAGCACAGGCCGGTCCCGAGCGCCAGCAATCGCAGGTGCAGGAGCCACCGGCGCAGCGTCTCGGGATCGTTCGCACCGCGGTCGCGATACAGCAGCAGCCGCGCGAGCGACAGGGTCACGAGCGCCCCGCCCCAGACGAGCAACGCCCGGTGCCCGGCGCTCGACCACAGGGTCGCGAGGACCAGCGCGCCGAGCCCGAGGCTGGCGGCGATCGCGGTCGGGATCGCCCGGGACAGATGCGCGACCCGCTCGGCGAGCAGAGGCGCAGGGTCGTCGGTGAAGATCGGGCGCATCGTGGTTGGAGTCTCGATCCGGCACAGCCGACACCACGCCGATGCGCAACGGATCGAGGGATTTATCGGCCGAGATCGGCTTTCATTGATCGCGGGCCGCACGCCGACGCGGAAAAATGCGATCTGGCGCACACTCCCCGGACGACGGTCGAGATCGGTTAAGATCCGGCTCGTGAAAATCGCCGGCGTTCCCACCCGCACCCTCTGGCTGGCCGACGGCGCGGTACGGGTCATCGATCAGTCGCGATTGCCGTTCGAGTTCCGCACGGTCGACCTGCGCTCGCTCGCCGATGCGGTTCGCGCGATCCGGACGATGGTCGTTCGCGGCGCGCCGCTGATCGGCGCGACCGCCGCCCATGGACTCGCACTCGCGGTCCGCGACGATCCGTCGGACCGCGCGATCGAGGACGCCGCCCGAGCGCTGCTCGCGACCCGGCCGACCGCGCACAATCTGGCGTGGGCGCTCGATCGCATGCGAGCGGCGCTCGCGAACCTCGCGCCCGCCGCCCGCGCCGACGCCGCGTTCCGCGAGGCCGCGGCGATCGGCGACGACGACGTCGCGCGATGTCGCGCGATCGGCGAGCATGGCAGCGCGATCCTGCGCCGCCTCGCCCGGGAGACGCCCGACCGGCCGTTGAACGTGCTGACCCATTGCAACGCCGGTTGGCTCGCGTGCGTGGACTTCGGCACCGCACTCGCTCCCGTCTATCTCGCGCACGACGAGGGGCTTGCGCTGCACGTCTGGGTCGACGAGACGCGGCCTCGCAATCAAGGCGCGTCCCTGACCGCGTTCGAACTCGCCGCCCACGGGATCCCGCACACGGTAATCGCCGACAACCTCGGCGGACATCTGATGCAGAGAGGCCAGGTCGACGTCGTGATCGTCGGCAGCGACCGCACCACCGCGGCCGCGGACGTCTGCAACAAGGTCGGCACCTATCTGAAGGCGCTCGCGGCGCACGACAACGGCGTGCCGTTCTACGCGGCATTGCCCGCGAGCACGATCGACTGGTCGATCGCACGCGGCGAGGACATTCCGATCGAGGAGCGCCCGGCGCGCGAGCTCACGCACCTGACCGGGCTCGGCGACGGCGGCGAGCTCACGACGGTGCGGGTCGTGCCGGCGGGCAGTCCCGCGCTGAATCTCGCATTCGACGTGACGCCCGCACGACTCGTGACCGGCTTGATCACCGAGCGCGGCGTGTGCCCGGCGACGAGCGAGGGGCTCCTCGGACTGTATCCGGAACGGCGGCGGGAGCGATGACGCGGGCGGCGACCACCGGCCCCGGCGGGGACGAGACGCTGCGCGCCGCGGTGGTCGAGGGCTGCCGATGGCTCGTCGGCAACGGACTGGTCGTCGGCACGGCCGGCAACGTCTCGGCGCGGCGGGATGCCGAACACTTCTTCGTCAGCCCGACCGGAACGCCGTATCACGCGCTGCGGCCGGAGGACGTCGCGCTCGTGGATCTCGACGGACGCTGGCGAGGCGGACGGCGACCCTCGAGCGAATGGCGCATCCATCGCGATCTGTATCGCGCCCGACCGGAGATCGGCGCGGTGGTGCACACGCACTCGCGGGAGGCCACCGCGCTCGCGTGCACTGGACGCGGCATCCCCGCGTTCCATTACCAGGTGGCGGCGGCCGGCGGCGCGGACGTGCGTTGCGCACCGTACCGGCCGTTCGGCACGCAAGCCTTGTCGGAAGCGGCGCTCGTGGCGCTCGCCGGTCGACGGGCCTGCCTGCTCGCGAATCACGGCGTGCTGTGCGTCGGGGCCGACCTCGACGCCGCGCTCGGTCTCGCGGCCGAGATCGAGGATCTCGCGGCGAAGTACCGGATCGCACTCGGGCTCGGGAGAATCGAGATCCTCGATGCCGCACAGATGCGCGAGGTCCTCGATCGGTTCGCGACGTACGGTCGGCAGGACGGAGCGGATCCGGACCTGGTCCACGCGGCGGATCCGTCGGACGGGTCGCCGGAGGAGCCGCGATGAACACGACGACCACGGTGCCGGAAGGCTACCGAACGCTCGAGACGGGATCGCTCGCGGGCTGGCTCGCGACCTTGCCGGCGGTGCGCGAACGACTCGGCGGCGCACCCGAGCGCTGGGCCGTCCGCGAGGTCGGGGACGGAAACCTGAACCTCGTCTTCCGGGTCGACGGCCCCGAGGGGTCGGTCTGCGTGAAGCAGGCGCTGCCGTACCTGCGCGTCGCCGGACCGTCGTGGCCGATGACGCTCGAACGGGCGTATTACGAGCAGCGCTACTACGCCGCCGTCGCGCCGCACGTCGGCGCCGCGATTCCGCAGGTATTCCATTACGATCCGGCGCGTTACGCGATCGTGATGGAGAACCTGACGCCGCACGTGATCCTGCGACGCGGCCTGATCGCCGGCCATCGATACGAGCACGTCGGCCGGGACCTCGGCGACTACGTCGCCCGCGCCGGATTCTTCACCTCCGACCTGGCGGAGCCGTTCGAGCGCAAGTTCGACCGCATCGCCTCGTTTGCGGGCAACACGGACCTGGTGCGGATATCGGTCGACCTGATATTCACCGATCCGTACCTCGAGCATCCGCGCAACCGGCATACCCGCCCGCAGCTCGACCGTGACGTCGCGGCACTGCGCGGCGATGCCGAGGCGAAGGCCGCCGCGGCCGAGCTCGGCCGGCGATTCCTCGGCGAGACGCGGGCGCTGATCCACGGCGACCTGCACTCCGGCTCGATCATGGTCACGGACGCGGACACGCGCGTGATCGATCCGGAATTCGCGTTCTACGGGCCGCTCGGCTTCGATCTCGGGGCCTTCCTCGGCAACCTGGTGCTCGCCTGGTGCGCCCAGCCCGGACTCGCGGCCCACCCCGGAGAGCGCGAAGCCTATCGCGACTGGATCCTCGCTCAGGCGAAGGCGTTCTGGACGGCGTTCCACGACCGCTTTCTCGGGCTGTGGCGCGAGGCTGGCCGTGGCGATGCGTGGCCGATCGCGATGTTCCGCGGACCCGGCGACGAGTCGGCGCTCGAGGCGGCGCGGCGGCGGACCCTGGATGCCCTGTTCGCCGACATGCTGGGCTATGCGGCCTGCAAGATGATCCGCCGGGTCGTCGGCTTCGCGCACGTTGCGGATCTGGACGGCATCGCCGATCCGGCGCTTCGTGCCCGCTGCGAGCGCAGCGCACTCGCGATCGCGACGCACTGGCTGAAGCGCCGGCAGGAATCCCGGTCGATCGACGAGGCCCTCGCGGCGGTGCCGGCGCTGGCGGCGTCCTGAGGGCGGTGCGGCGCTCGAACCGGATTCAGGCGTCCGGCGGCCCGTAGTCGTTCGGGCCCGCGACACCCGGCTGGATCAGGAAAATCAACACGATGATCCAGCCGACCAGAGGCACGAAATACAGCAACAGCCAGAAGCCGCTGCGTCCGGTGTCGTGGAGCCGGCGAGCACCGACCGAGATCGACGGCAGGATCAGTGCGAGCACGGCGACCGCGTTGACGACCTCACCGAGGATCCGGGCCGCTGCCGTGACCACGATCACGAACAGCCAGAACCACCAGTATTCCGGTCGCCCGGCCCGCCCGTTGAACTGCGAATACCTCGAGAAGCACCGCTGGATCGCGTCGCTGAACCCCATCGGGCCTCTCCCCTGGCAGTGATTGTTGTTGTTCGAGCGGTCCGGTCGCCCGCCGGATCATGCACGCGAGCGTCAGCGCCTGTCGAGTCCGGATCGCGCGACCGGTCGGGCGCCGCGCAGCGCGCGGTCGCGATCGCCTCGGCGGCTCGCTGACGGGCGTGCCGGGCCGCGAGACACGGCCGGTCGGCGCTCACGCCGTCGAGCGGGGCGGGGGCGACGGCGCCACGGCGCTCGAGCGTCGCGGCGAGACGGCGCGGTGTCCCGAGGTCGCTCCACCCGCAGGGCGGAACCCGCTTCACGAGCAACTCCGTCTCCGCACCGGCGAGCACATCGCGCGAGAAGTCGAGGGAACGCAGCTCGGCGTACTCGGCGCCGAGTGCTGCGCCGCCGTGGGCGCGGTATCCGTCCTGTGCGAGGGCACGCTGCAGCCGATCGACGAGACCGGGCCACCGCCGATCGAACAGATCGAGGAGCGCACGCACGGTCGCCGCGAAGATGAACGAGTTCCACAGCGCGCCGCGCCCGAGGAGATCGGACGCGACCGACGGCGCCGGCTTCTCGACGAAGGAGTCGACGGTGTGCAGTCCCTCGGCGATCTCGAAATCCGGGACGACGTACCCGAGTTCGCCGTCCGCCTCGTCGGGTTCGATGCCGAGCAGCAGGATGCCGGAGGCCTCGCGAGCCACCGTCGCCGCCTCGCGGAGCGCGGTGGCGAGGATCGCCTCGTCCGCAACGTGGTGGTCGGACGGCAGCCACACGATCACGGCATCGCGGTCGCGGGCCGCGATGTGCAGGGTCGGCAGCAGGACGCCGTTCGCGGTCCCGCGGTTCTCCGGCTGCACGAACACGTTCGCGGGACCGAGGTCGTCGACTTCGGCCCGCCACCAGCGCCGGTGCTGCACAGCGACGATCGTGCCGATGCGTTCGGTCGGCGACACCGCGTGCGCGCGGCGCAACGCATCGCCGAGCAGCGTCCTGCCACCGTACAGGGAACAGAACTGCTTTGGCGTCGCGGCACCGGCCGCGTCGCTCGTCAGACACTGCAGTCGCGTACCCTCGCCGGCCGCGAGCACGATCGACCAAGGTTCAGCGGGGTCGTTCATCGCACATTTCCTCCGGTCGCCGCGAACGCATCGAGAGGGGACGTCGTGCGCTTCGATCCGCGGATGATGCGGAAAGTTCCTGACGCACCGATGACGGTTTCGTTGCAACCGGGTTTCGAGCGCGCCCGGACCCGCCGGGTGCACCGCCGGAGTCAGCCGCGCGGTGCGACGACGTAGTGGCGCGCGCCGTCGCGCGGATCGAAGTAGACGGCGGTCAGGCGTCCGCTCGCCGGATCGACGAAGCGCTCGCCGGTGTCGGTCCACGCCCCATCGGGCCCGGACTCGATCAGCGGCTTGTACCGCCAGCGCTCGATCGCGAGTCCGACGATGAGCAGCACGCCCGCGAGCAGCAACTGGGGCACGAACACGACGAACAGGCCGGTCAGCGCCGCGACGCCCGCACCGACCAGCAGCGCGGCGCCGAGCACGTAGAGAACGATCGGCAGCACGCGCGCGCCGTCAGGCCGCGGGTTCGATCACGACCGCGGTGCCGTACGCGACGATCTCGCTCATCGTCTGCCCGATCTCGGCGGAATCGAATCGCATCATCACCACCGCGTTCGCACCCATCGCCTGGGCGTTCGTGACCAGGCGGTCGAGCGCATGGCGACGCGCCTCTTCCAGCATCTGCGTGTATTCGTGGATCTCCCCACCCACGATCGAGCGCAGACCCGCCATCAGGTTGCCGCCGATCCCCCGGCTGCGAACGACGACGCCGAAGACCTGGCCCTTGACCTGCGAGACACGATGTCCGGGGATGTTTTCCGTGGTAACGACGAGCATCGGCGGCACTCCTCTTTCTGAGGGTTCTTCCGGGAGCGGACCCGCCGCGGGGCGCCGGCGGGGCCGGATCCGCGGGATTGTCGGCGGGCGCAACCGGCCGGTCAAGGCGGGCCTGCGCCGCCCTCGAGCGGTCGCGGCCAATGCACCGGGATGCCCCCGATTGCGCAGCGCAGGGTATCCGGCTTACCATCGAAATTCGACGCAACATATTAGTAAATTCCGATACATCCTCGGCGCGACTGATTCGCGAGGATCGCATCGACAACGATTCGGAGGAGCACACCATCATGTCCGTTACCCGCAGAGATCTCCTGGGCATCGTCGCGACGACCGGCATCGCCGGCGTCGCGCTGGACGGTTTCGCGGCGGCCGCGCAACCGCCGAGTGCGCCGCTGCCGTCGCTGATCGAATCCGGCGGCGGCCACCTGAAGGCCCTGACGCACGCGCTCGCGAAGGCGCCGCGGCGGCGCGACTTCGAGGAGGTGCCGATGATCCTCACGTCGCCGGCCCAATGGGACCACGAGGCGCTCGGCTTGCTGACGCACTACCGGGGCGGACCGAAGCAGGTGTGGGACAACACCGCGATCGACAGTCCGTGGCTCAACCTGATGCGCAACTCGCTGAACGCGCAGATCTGGGCATTCAAGCACCCGGACTTCCTCGTCGTGTCGGCGACCCACGGCACCGCGCATCTGGCGCTGTACGACGACTACCTGTGGGAGAAGTACGGCCTCGCGAAGCTCACTGGCGGAAAGTTCGCGCGCAACACGCTGCTCGAGGTTCCCGCGGCGGCGCACGACGAGGCGAGCGACTTCGAGAGCCCCTCGGGGGTGTTCTCGCCGAAGGACAACAGCATCCCGACCTTGCAGGCACGCGGCGTCGTGTTCCTCGCCTGCCATAACGCGATCTTCGAGCTCACCTCGCGACTGCACGCGAGCGGCGTGAACCCGGACAAGCTCAGCCTCGCGAAGATGGGTGCCGAGTTCACGAACCACCTGATCCCGGGCGCGGTGCTCACGCCGGGCATCGTCGGCACGCTGCCCGAGCTCGGCGCGGCCGGCTTCCAGTACGCGAAATGAGGGGGCGGACGATGCGACAGCGACTCTGGCCGATGGTCGCGGCACTGGCCGCGTGTGTCGCCTGGTGCGGCGCCGCCGCGCGTGCGGCCGAAGGGTCCGGATCGGTCTATCCGCCGTGGAGTCACGGCAGGAACGATCCGGCGGTACGGCGCGGACTCGAGTTCACGGTGCCGGAGGTCGACGATCTGCCCGATTTCCACGGTGACCCGTGCAATGCGCGACTGACGATCTTCGTCGGCGGGAACTACTACTTTGCGATGGCGCCGCTCGTCGAGGCATTCGAGAAGACGCATCCGGAACTTCGCGGCGAGATCTACTACGAGACGATTCCGCCGGGTCTGCTGGTGCGCCAGATCGAGCACGGCGGCACCATCACGGTGGGCAACATGACCTGGAGCGTGAAGGCGGACGTGTACGCGGCCGGGCTGCGCGGCGTGCAGGCGCTGATCGCACGCGGCTTCGTGCGCGGGCCCGCGGTGCCCTACGTCACCAACGACCTGACGATCATGGTCCCGAAGGGCAATCCGGCGCACATCACCTCCCTCGCCGACCTCGCGCGACCCGGGGTGCGCGTGGTGATGCCGAACCCGCATTTCGAGGGCGTTGCGCGGCAGATCCAGGCGGCGCTCGTGAAGGCGGGCGGGCAGCAACTGAAGGACACGGTCTACGGCGAGAAGGTGAAGAACGGCGAGACGGTCCTCACGCACATTCATCACCGGCAGACACCGCTGTTCCTGATGCAGGGCAAGGCCGATGCGGGAGTGACCTGGAAATCGGAGGCGATGTTTCAGGAACAGGCCGGCCATCCGATCGCTCACGTCTCGATCCCGGCGGCCGAGAACGTGACCGCGATCTACGCCGCCGGGGTCCTGAGGAGCGCACCGCACCCGCGGGCCGCGCAGGCCTGGATCGACTTCCTGAAGTCGCCGCCAGCGCTCGCGATCTTCGCGCGCTATGGCTTCGCGCCGTACCACCACTGAGCCGCCGATCCGCAATCCAACGAGGACCGCCCCCATGCCCATCGATGCCAGGACGTCAGAAGCCCCGCGATCCGCCGATTGGCGGATCGCGGGCATCGCGCTGCTCAGTGCCCGCTTCGTGCAGGGATGGATCTACTGGGGCGGCGGCAGCCGCCGGTTCATCTACGCGCCGAAGAAGCTCGATCCGCACGCGGCGCACTGGATGGCGAACAAGTTCCAGACCGCGATGCCGGGCGCTCTGCTCGGGATGGATCACGTCGTCAGTTACCTGCTCCAGCACTTCTACCTGCTCTATGCGGGGGTCATCGTGTTCAGCGCGCTGGAACTCGTCTTCGGTCTGTTCCTGCTGTTCGGCTTCCTCACCCGCTTGAGCGCGTTCGTCACGATGGGCCTGAGCGTGGTGCTGATGTTGCTGTTCGGCTGGCAGGGAGCGACCTGCATCGACGAATGGACGATGGCCGCGTGCAATTTCGGGATCGGCGCCACGCTGCTCGCCGGCGGCGCGGGTGCGTATTCGATCGATGCATGGCTCGGTCGGACGCGACCGGCGCTCGCGGCGAAGCCCTGGTTCCGCTGGGTCGCGAGCGGCGCGCTGCCGGAGAAGACCCTCGAGGCGCTCGGCAAGGCGCTCTGGGCGGTGACGATCCTGTTCGTGGTGTCGACCTACCACTACTACCGCGGATCGGTCGTGACGCCGTTCCATCCCGGCCCCGTGAGTCCGTCGAAGCATCACGTGACCCTGGACGCCGCGGTGGTTCGAGGCGACGGCGGCGTGTCGTTCCATGCCTACCTCGACGGCGGCACCCCCGCCGTTCCTGCGCACATCGTGCGGATCGCGCTCCGCGGTCCCGACGGGCGCACGATCGAAACCTGGGGCGGTGCGAGCCTCGGCGCGCTCCCGAGATCCGCGTTCTCGAACGATTACCGGTACAACCAGTTCGGACCCGGACTCGACAGCATCCAGGCCGGCGTCGGCTCCAAGGCGACGATCACGCTGCCCGCGGCGCGGGCCGGACTGCAACTCGCGCCCGGCCGTTACGTGATCGAAGCGACCACGATCGACGCGAATCGGTTCACGACGAGCGCGACGCTCGGCGCGGCTGGATGACCCGTCCCGCGTGCGGCGGCGCGCCCGCGCCGCCGCACGCGGGGCAGACGAGGCTCGGCCGCGCGCCGCCCGGCTGTCGCCGATTGGCGACCCGGGAACTCCACGGCCGCGCGCGAGTCGACGTTCTCACAACAAACCACCGTGGGGACTTCGATGATCAAACGCTGCTTGCCGCTCGCGGCACCCTTGCTCGTATTGTCCGGCACCGCCGGTGCGGCTGGATTTGGAGCCACCC
Source organism: Gammaproteobacteria bacterium (assembly GCA_028870355.1). Lineage (GTDB taxonomy): Bacteria > Pseudomonadota > Gammaproteobacteria > Steroidobacterales > Steroidobacteraceae > Bog-1198. The sequence continues at coordinate 21,367 of JAGWPU010000016.1, forward strand.
AGTACCACTTCGCGCCCTACGTCGGCGCGAACCTCGGGATCCTGCGCTACGACGAAAGCGGGCTCACGACCGTGAGCCCGAGCGTGTTCATCGCGCGCATCGGGATGCCGTTGACCGATTATTTCGGCATCGAGGGTCGCATCGGGACCGGACTCTCGAGCGACAACAGCGCCGGGGCCGCGGTGAGCGTCGGCACGATCGGTGGCGCGTATCTGAAGGGCTCCTACCCGATCCTGCCGACGTTCTCGGTCTACGGCGTCGCCGGACTCGGGACGCTGAGCGTGAGCCGCAACTTCGGCGACGGACACACCACCAACACCGGGCTGTCGTTCGGCGTCGGGGGCGACGTTGCGCTACGCGGCGCGCTCGGACTGAACTTCGAGTGGACCCACTTCCCCGGCGGCACCGATGCCGGGTATTCCTACAATTCGGACGTGTTCAGCGCCGGCGTGACCTGGCGCTTCTGATCGCGGGCGACGCGCGATCCACGACCGCGGGGCGCGGGGGCGGCATGAGCCGCCACCGCGCCCCGTCCGCTCATTCGATCGCTTCGCCGTGCAGTGCGATGTCGAGTCCCTCGCGTTCTTCGTCGGTGCTCACGCGCAGACCGATCGTGAGGTCGATCGCCTTGAGGATCGCGACGCTCCACCCGAAGCTCCAGAGCAGGGTCGCCGTCACGCCCTGCAACTGCGTGAGCACGCTGCCGGTCTCGCCGCTGATCGCCCGGCTGACGAGCGCGCCGGTGAGCAACGCACCGAGGATCCCACCGACGCCGTGGACCCCGAATGCGTCGAGCGCATCGTCGTAACCGAACCAGTGCTTCAGCGACGTCGCCGACGCATAGCAGACCACCCCCGCGAGCGCGCCGATCAGCACGCCCGAGTTCGGCGTGACGAAGCCGGAGGCCGGCGTGATCGCGACGAGGCCGGCCACCGCGCCGGACGCGATGCCGAGCACGCTCGGCTTGCCCTTCAGCAGCCACTCCGCGAACATCCAGGTGATCGCCGCGGCGGCCGCCGCAACCTGCGTGGCCAGGAGCGCCATGCCGGCGCGGCCATCGGAGACGAGGGCCGATCCCGCGTTGAACCCGAACCATCCCACCCACAGCAAGGCCGCGCCGATCACGGTCAAGGTCAGGTTGTGCGGCGCCATCGCGGTGCGCCCGTAGCCGACGCGTTTGCCGAGCATCAGCGCCGACGCGAGGCCGGCGATGCCGGCGTTCACGTGGACGACGGTGCCACCGGCGAAGTCGAGCTGCGTGGCCGCGAGCCACCCGCCTGGTGCCCACATCCAGTGCGCAACCGGACAGTACACGACGATCAGCCAGACCGACATGAACCAGAGCATCGCCGAGAACTTCATGCGCTCGGCGAGCGATCCGCAGATCAGTGCCGGCGTGATGATCGCGAAGGTTCCCTGGAACATCGCGTAGACGGACTCCGGGATCGTGGGCGCGAGCGGCGAGACACTGACGCGGCCCGCATCGTGCCGGTAGACGATGCCATCGAAGAACGCCCGGCCGAGACCGCCGAGGTACGGCGTCGGGCCGGACGTGAACGCGAGCGAATAGCCGACCGCCCACCACAGGATCGTGACCACGCAACTGATCGCGAAGCTCTGCATCAGCGTGGACAGCACGTTCTTCTTGCGAACCATCCCACCGTAGAACAGCGCGAGCCCCGGCACCGTCATCATCAATACGAGCGCGGTGGAGGTGAGCATCCACGCGGTGTCCCCGGCGCTGATGCGGGCGAACGGGACGACGTCCGCCGGCGTCGCGGCGGCGCTCGTGGCCACGAGGAGGGCGGCCACAGGGGCACGACGCAGCCAGCGCGATCTCGGCGAATGTCCCATCGATGCGAATCCTCTCGGTGTCCGCGAGCACGGAAGCAAGTCCGATGCCAAGCCGGGACTGCGGCGCAAATCAGCGGTTTGCGCGCGAATCGCCCGGCGTTCACGGCACATCGGCGTCCGCCGCGCACCGCCGCGGTGCGGTCGCGCACCGCCGCGGTGCGCGAGCCGACCGGAGATTGGTAGGATACGCGGCGGTTCGCGCGGCCCCCGTGCCAGCGCGTGCCGCGGTTACCCGCGTTCCACTGCTCACCCGAAAGGACCGCCGACATGCGACTCTACGTCGATTCCAATTACGTGAGCCCCTATGCGCTCACCGCGTACGTGAGCCTCGTCGAGAAGGGGCTCGCCTTCGAGGTCGAGCCGCTCGACCTCGCGCAGCACGCCCACGAGGATCCTCGTTACGCCCGGACCTCGCTCACCCGACGGGTTCCGATGCTGATCCACGAGGATTTCGCGCTGTCGGAATCCTCGGCGATCGCCGAGTACCTCGACGAAGCCTTCCCGGGCGGCACCCGCCTCTACCCGGGCGGGCCGCGGGAGCGTGCGCGGGCGCGCCAGGTCCAGGCCTGGGTGCGCAGCGACCTGATGCCGATCCGCGAGGAACGTCCGACGTTCGTCGTGTTCTGTGGCGCGAAACGCCCACCGCTGTCGCCGGCCGCGCAGGCGGCCGCCGACAAGCTCACGGGCGCGGCGCTCGCGTGGCTCGATGGACCGCGCGAACACCTGTGCGGCGACTGGTCGATCGCGGACGTGGATCTCGCGATGATGCTGCAACGTCTGGTCGCGCACGGCGATTCCCTGCCTGCGGTGCTGGTCGACTACGCGAACCGGCAGTGGCGCCGGCCGAGCGTGCAGCGCTGGCTCGCGCAGCCCCGTCCCGCCGTCGTCGACTACTGAGTGCCGTCGCGGGCGCGCGGCGGCGCCCGTGATCCGGATCACGTTGTGAACGCTTGTCACCCGATGGGGTGACGTCAGGCGCGCGCGTCCCGCGTACCGTCTTCCGCGCAGATCCAATCAGCGGGGAGAGGCAACGTGGACGGCACAGTCGGCTTTCTGGTTCGAGGGGTCTATCGCGGGCTCGTGATGGCGGCGTTCCTCGCCGTCGCCGCCTGCGGTGGCAGCAGCAGCAACAGCGGCAGCACCACCGGGAGCGGCGGTGGGACGACCACCTACACGATCTCCGGCACGATCACCGGCGCCTCCACGGTCAGCGTCGCGCTGAGCGGCGCGTCGAGCGCAACCACGACCACCGATGCGTCCGGGAATTACCAGTTCACCGGACTCGCGGACGGCAGCTACACGGTCGCCCCGACGCTCGCCGGCGACACGTTCAGTCCGGCAAACCTCGCGGTCACGATCAACGGGGCGAGCGACAGCGGCGAGAATTTCACCGCGACCGCCGCCACCTACACCCTCAGCGGCACCGTGCAGACATCGACGGGCGGCGCGCTCGCCGGCGTCTCGCTGCAACTGAGCGGCGCCGCGAGCGCGATCCAGACCGCGAACTCCTCCGGCCAGTACACGTTCGCGAACCTCGCGGCGGGTACCTACACGGTCACCCCGACGCTCCCGGGATACACGTTCTCGCCGGCGAACGCGGCGGTGACGATCTCCAACGGCAACATGAGCGCGACGACCTTCGTCGGGACCGCGGCGCCGCCGCCGACCTACACGATCTCCGGCACCGTGAGCGGCGCGGTCGCGGGCGGCGTCACGATCACGCTGTCCGGTGCGGGCACGGCGACGACCACGACCGCCGCGAATGGCAGCTATACGTTCAGCGGTCTCGCCGCGGGCAACTACACCGTGACGCCCTCGCTCACCGGCTACACGTTCGGGCCGACCTCGACCGCCGTCACGATCAACAGCTCGGACGTCACCGGCACGAACTTCACCTCGAATACGGTCGTCGCGGCGAGCTATTCGATCTCCGGCACCGTCAGCGGCGCGGTCGCGAGCGGCGTCACGATCACACTGTCCGGCGCCGGCACCGGCACGACCACCACCGCCGCGAACGGGACCTACACGTTCAGCGGTCTCGCCGCGGGCAACTACACCGTGACGCCCTCGCTCAGCGGCTACACGTTCTCCCCGGCCGCCACCGCGGTCGCGATCAGCACCGCGAACGTGGCCGGCAAGAACTTCACCGCGAGCGCGGTGGTCACGCCAACCTACGCGATCTCCGGCGCCGTGAGCGGCGCGGTCGCGAGCGGCGTCACGATCACGCTGTCCGGCGCCGGCACCGGCACGACCACCACCGCCGCGAACGGGACCTACACGTTCAGCGGTCTCGCCGCGGGCAACTACACCGTGACGCCCTCGCTCAGCGGCTACACGTTCTCGCCGACCGCGACCGCGGTCGCGATCAGCACCGCGAACGTGACCGGCCAGAACTTCACGTCGAGCGCGGTGGTGGTACCGACCTATTCGATTTCCGGCACGGTCAGCGGCGCGTGGGTCTCCGGCGTGACCGTCACGCTGTCCGGCGCCCACGCCGCCGTGACCTCGACCGATTCCAGCGGGAACTACGGTTTCAGCGGGCTCGCCGCGGGCAATTACACCGTGACGCCGTCGCTGAACGGTTACACGTTCACGCCGTCGAGCCTCGGCGTCTCGCTGACCAATGCGAGCGTGACCGGTCAGAATTTCAGCGATTCGGGGACCTCGACCGGCGGCGGCGTTTATTCGATCTCCGGAACGCTGAGCTACGCGGGCTCGAAGACCGGGCTCGTCAACGTGATGGTGTTCCAGGCTTGCTCGAACTGCGGCGGCCAGACGCCGGTCTACGGAACCGCGGTCTCGTTGACCGGTTCGCCGGGCGCCTACAGCGGCAGCTACACGGTGCGCGGCGTGACGCCGGGCACCTACACCGTGGTCGCGCAGATCGACACGCTCGGCACCGGCCAGCTCAACATGTCCAACCCGATCGGCGAGACGACCGCGCTCAACGTCACGAACGCGAACGTCAACGCGAACCTGTCCCTCGTCGATCCGGGCACGCTGACCCCGGCCGCACCGTCGAAGTTCAAGGTCAACCCCGAGAGCGGCGTCGGTCTCGTGCTGTACAACCCGGGCGTCACGATCCTGCCGTCGTCGGGCGTCGCGGTCGAGGCCGACACCGGTTACCGGATCTACTGGGGCACGGACACCGCGGCGTCGAACGGCGGCTATCAGACCTTCTCCGCGCAAGGGCAGAACAAGTCGGCGTACATCCTGACCGGATTGCCGAGCGGTTCGGTGTACTTCAAGATGGTGGCCTTGGTCGGCACCAATGCCAGCGCGGCCACGCCGGTCGTCGGACCGGTCACGATCGGCCCGACCACGGGCGGCAATACCGTCTCCGGCACGGTGACCTTCTCCGGCACCGCGACCGGCCCGATGATGGTGGGCTTGTCGGCCGGATCGAAGACCGTCTACTACGACTACATCGCCCATCCGGTGAGTCCGCAGGCGTACAGCGTGTCCGGCGTGCCGTCCGGTATTCAACAGGTCGTCGTCTGGCTCGATCAGAACAACGACCAGACGCTCGATGCCGGCGACTTGACCAACTTCCAGGGCTTGTCTCCGGTCGTGAACGTCACCGGCAACCTGACCAACCTGAACGAGACGCTGACCAGCGCCCCGGAAGCCGTGACCCTGGCGACGACCCACGTTACGGGCACCGGCGGCGACTCGTACTCGTTCACCGTGTACGCGGGCGACGGCACCAGGCGGGCGGTCGCGATGACCCTGTTCTCCGGTTCGAACGTGGCCGTGCCGGTCGACCTGGGCGCGCTCGGCGACAGCAGCGCGTATTTGTCGATGATCAACAACACCGTGGCGCCGACGGTCGGCAGCAGCTATCAGTTCCTGGTGACCTATTCGGACGGGACGAGCTCGACGATCACCGCGACGGTCACCGGCGTGCTGAACTCGTTCGCGACGAACCTCGCGGTGAACTCGGCGAGCCCGTACTCGACGACCGTGCCGCAGTTCACCTGGGGCGCACCGGCGTCGCCGCCGGCGAGCTACCTATACTTCTTGAGCTTGTACGGTCCCAATGCGAGCTGGTACTACCCGTACAACGCCAGCGTCGGCATGCCGAGCACGCAGACCAGCGTCGTCTACGACGCCGACGGCAACGCCTCGGCCCCGTCGCTGACGACCGGGAACACCTACACCTGGCAGATCGTCGTCCAGGACAGCGCGACGGGCAACCAGGCGGTCTATCAAACGACGTATACGCCCTGAACCGGCGCGCGCGGCCTCGCGCGCAGGTGCGGACCCCGCCGACCAGGGAACGGTCGGCGGGGCTTTTCGCTGAAGTCGCACGGCGGACCCGGTTGCGGTAGATTCGAAGGCGTTCCGAGCCCCCGCGACCGCGCGCAACGGTCCGGGGCACCTGAATGTCAGCCGTTGCCCAGCACCGCTCGCGATGACGGAAACCTACCTGTTCGGATCCTACGAGCTGCGGGTCGATACGCAGATGCTCTACCGTGCCGGCGAGCGCATCGACCTCGAACCCCGGCCGCTCGAGGTGCTCGCGGAGCTGTTGCGTCACCCGGGCGAACTCGTCACGAAGACGGAACTGATGGACGCCGTCTGGGCGGACCGCGTCGTCACCGAGTCGGCGCTCGCGCGCAGCGTGAGCAAGCTGCGCGCCGCGCTCGACGAACCGACCCAGGCGTTGATCGTCAACGTGCACGGCTACGGCTACCGCTTCGCCGGCGCCGTCACCCGCGTCGAGGCCGCGGCCGACGTGGGTCGCGCCGGCACCGATGCGCCGCCGGCCACCCCGCGCGCCGGCGACCGACCGCCGCTGCGGCCGCATTGGCGGCTGGTCCGTTCGCTGGATTCCCGCGGCTCGGTCTGGCTCGCGGAGAACGAGAAGACCGGCGAGAAGCGCGTCTACAAGTTCGCGCTGAGCGCGACCGAAGCCGTCGAGCTGCGCCGCGAGATCGCGATCCACCGGCTGCTGAAGCGCGCGCTCGGCGAGCGGGCCGACCTCGCGACGATGATCGATTTCAATCTGACCACGCCGCCGCCGTTCATCGAGACCGCGTACTGCGAACTCGGCAATCTCGAGCAGTGGTGCCGGTCCGAGGGCGGCCCCGGCGCGATCCCGCTCGAGCGCCGCCTCGCGCTGATCGCCGACGCCGCCGACGCCCTGTCGGCCGCGCATGCGCTCGGCGTGCTGCACATGGACGTGAAGCCCGCGAATCTCCTGGTCGGCCGCGACCCGGACGGCGCGGTGCGGTTGCGATGGACCGACTTCGGCAGCGGGCGGCTCCTCGAGCCGGCGCGGCTCGAGGCGTTCGGGATCACGCGCGCCGGTCTCACCCAGGCGCTCGGTGACGACGGGGCCGCGATGCGAGGCACCCCACTCTACCTCGCGCCCGAAGTGCTGCGCGGCGAGCCGCCGACGATCCGCTCCGACCTCTACGCGCTCGGGGTGCTGCTGTATCAGCTGATCGCCGGGGATTTTCGCAAGCCCCTGGCCGTGGGCTGGGAGCGGAACGTCGCGGACGAGCTGCTGCGCGACGACGTCGCGGCGGCCGCGAACGACGATCCGGGCCTGCGGTTCGGCTCGGCCGATGTGCTCGCGACGCGGCTGCGGACGCTCGAGCAGCGCCGCGCCGCGCTCGCGCGC
>JAGWPU010000129.1 GCA_028870355.1 Gammaproteobacteria bacterium
GACGAGGCGCTCGAGGTCGCGCGCGCGCAGCGCGGCGAGATCCACCGGCACGAACAGCACCGCGGACGCCCCACGCGCGCGGGCGGCGAGGAGGCCGGTGCGCACCGAGCTCGACAGCCCCTGCTCGCGATTCGGGTTCGCGCGGATCTCGGCCCGCAGGCCCCGCAGTTCGCCGGCGAATCGCGCCGCACGCGGCGGCGCGACGACGATCGCGCGCGCCTCGCTGAAGGGTGCGACGAGCGTCGCGGTTCGCCGCAGCAAGCCGATCCCCCGCACGCGCGCGAGCGCCTTCGGCTGACCGAGGCGGCGCGAGAAGCCCGCGGCCAGGATCACGATTCGCAAGGACGGTCGGGGGAGCGCGCGCATTGCTATGATGGTGCCATGAAAAAGACCTACTTCAGCCTGCGTCGCCGCACGATCGTGACGCCGCTGTGGCTCGCGGGCCTGGCGTTCGTGCTGGTCGTCGGCGCGTCGACCTGGCTGTGGAACAAGGCGGATTCGACGATCCTGGTGCTGGTCCCGAGTGCCGCAGGTCCTGCGCACTGGGCCGAGCCGGTCGGTGCGCGCTCCGGCCCGGGCGCGATCGATGCGATCTACGCGGCCGATGCCGCCGGCGCGCGCACGGCCGCGGCGCCGCTCGGTGCCGAGCTCGGTCTGCCGGTCGAGGTCGTGGATCGCGACGCCGAGAGCCTGATCGCCGATGCGCTCGGCGCACATCGGGGCGGTCGCGTGGTGATCGTCGCGAACCTCGCGGCGATCCCTGAGCTCGTCGCGGCGATCGGCGACCTGCCCGTCCCGGGTGCGGCGAGCCTCGATGCACGGACCGTGCTGGTGATCGGTGTGCCGCGGATCGGTCGGCCGAACCTGCTGCGCCTGCAGGAGTGATCGGCCGCGCCGAAGTGTTTTTTTTCGACGGGTTTGCTGTTAGTATGCGACGCCTTTTCCGGGGGGCGTTCGGTTGCCGGGGGAGTAGCTCAGCTGGGAGAGCGTCGCGTTCGCAATGCGAAGGTCGAGGGTTCGATCCCCTTCTCCTCCACCACCCACCCTTCATCATCGGCTATGCGTCGACCGCGAAGTCAACTCGCGGTCGCGTGCGATCCACGGCCCCGGTAGCTCAGTGGATAGAGCGAATGCCTCCTAAGCGTTAGGTCGCAGGTTCGACTCCTGCCCGGGGCGCCAACCTTCGGTTGGCTGCCGTATCGACTGCCTGTCGGTTTTTTTTACAGCGGGTTCCCAGTGAATTCATAATCGAATACAGAAAGCCTGCGTATCTGGCTGAATCCAATGGAATTGTTATTTCATGGCACGGAAACTGCTGCTCCTATCGATGCAAGGGGATCCAATCGTAAAGGGACAGATTATGTTGAAGCAATCGATCCGTCAGATGAAGTCGCTGGTCGCGGCGGTCACGCTCGCCGGGACCTGCGCGCTCGGCGTCGCGCACGCCGACCAGCTGTTCGTGCAGATGTCGGGTACGGCGCCGGCGGGTGGTGATCCCAACGTGATCACGAACACCGGTGGCTTCGTGATCGGCGCGGCGGGTGGGAATTTCACGCTGCAGAACCCCTTGCTCGTCGTCGTCGGCGTGTACAACGGGATGGGAACGCCGTCGCTCTCCTTCTCGAGCACCGGCTGCACCCCCTCGTGCTCGCTCGCGGCGGTCGGCACCTACGGCTTGACCGGCAATACGGCGACGCTGACGTCGGGTCAGAACGTGTGGGATCAGCTCGGCCTGACCGGCGGTGGCTCGGAGAGCTATACGAACTGGGCGGGGTATGACCAGAACACGCTCGGGCTGTCGCCGACCAGCTTCTCCCTGTATGCGTTCGCGATCGACACGAGCCTCACCTCCGGCACCCCGATCACGGTCAGCGAGTCCGGGGCCGCGAACGGCTCGTTCATCGCGGCGTACGGGTGCCAGGTCGCGTCGGGCCCGAATATCTACGGGCGCCGCAGAAACAATGACAACAATAATGGCGGCGGCTGCAGCGAGGGCAACGTCGCACAGACCGTGTTCACGAACACCGGTGTGATCAACGGAAGCGTCCCGGAACCGGGCGCGCTCGCGCTGATGGCGGCGGGCCTGCTCGGCCTCGGCTGGTTCGTGCGCCGGCGCCGGCTCGACTGACGCGACCTCGCGGATTGCGTTCGGACCAAAGAACCCCCGGCCGTGCCGGGGGTTTTTTTATGCGCGGCGCCAACCGACCGGGTCTTTGCAGCGCCTGGAGCGCGCGCTTGTCGGAATTTTTTACAGCGTCCGAGCATGGCCTTGCAATCACGCCGCATCGCTTGAATAACTTATTGAAAAATAATTAAATATTTAAGTTGGCATCCGATGTGCGAGGGATTGAGCGAGCATTGCGTTCATGGATAAGGAGATCGAGGATCATGCGAATTCAGAATGTCTTGTCGAGCGTGGCGGTCGCTTCGGCCTTGCTGATCGGCGTCGCCGCGAATGCGACACCGGTGTTCCAGGTGACCGTGTGGAGTGCGCAGACGCCGAACTCGAACATCAACAGTGCGAACCAGCAGGCGCTGCCGACCAACCCGATCGTCAGCGCCGGCAATGAAATCGCGACCTTCACTTTCACCGGTTTGCCGAACTGGGACATCCAGAGCCAGTCGAGCAACACGCTCGCGAACTTCATCGGCAGCGGCCCGGGCGCCGTGTCGAATTTCAACTGCCTGATCGCGAACTGCGGATCCACCGTGCTGAGCACCAGCGGCTTCTCGAGCGTGACCCTGTTCGACCTGTCGTTCAACCCGAACCACTGGGCCACCGGCACGATCTGGCACGACGACGGCGTGAGCTTGTACGACAACGGCGGGTCGACGCTGGCCGATCAGATCCTGAACAGCGCCTATCCGACCGTGGCGATCCCGACGCCATTCTCGACCGTCGGTACGCACGGTCCGTACAACCTCTGGTACCTCGAGGCGAACGGAGCCCCGTCGCGCTTGACCGTCCAAGCCTCGGATGTGCCGGAGCCCGGCACGATGGCGTTGCTCGCGACCGGATTGCTCGGCCTCGGCCTCGCGGTCGGTCGTCGGCGCCGCGCCTGACGCGACTCCGCAGATCCGTTCGGATCGAAAACCCCCGGCAGCACCGGGGGTTTTTTTTATACTGCGCCGGCGGCATTCGAGCGGTAGACCCCCGAGGTGACGGTGCGCATCGAACTCGACGTCCTGGAGCAGCGCGTGATCGGTTGCCTGCTCGAGAAACAGGTCACGACGCCCGATCAGTATCCGCTGTCGCTGAACGCGCTGGCGGCTGCGTGCAGCCAGAAGAGCAACCGCGATCCGGTGATGAGCGTGGAGGAACCGGCGGTCCAGCGCGCCGTCGATGCGCTCGTGCGCAAGCACCTGCTGCTCGAGCGCTCGGGTTTCGGGGGCCGCGTGCCGAAGTATCAGCAGCTCTTCTGCAATACCGAGTACGGTAGCCTGAAATTCTCGCCGCAGGAACTCGCGATCGTCTGCGAGCTGCTGCTGCGCGGGCCGCAGACGCCGGGCGAGCTGCGCGCCCGCGCGAGCCGGATGGCGCCGTTCGCGGACGTCTCCGACGTCGAGACCGCGCTGCAGACGCTGCTCGACCGCCCCGAAGGGCCACTGGTCGAGCGATTGCCGCGCGAGCCCGGGCGGCGCGAGTCGCGCTTCCGGCACTTGTTCGGCGGCGAATCGCCGCAGGCCGTTCCGGTCGACGCGGCGTCCGTTCCCGCGGCGTCCGTTCCCGCGGCGCCGGCGACCGAGCCCGCGGGGCTCGAACGTCGCGTCGCGATGCTCGAGGACGCGGTGCGGCAGCTGCGCGCGCAGCTCGACGAGCTGCAATCCCGCGGCCGCTGAGCCGGCGGCGGCGATTGCGCCTGCGCGAACCGTGCTCCGCCTCCGGGCGAGTACGGATGTCCGTACGGCCCCGGCTGGTGCGATACTGATGATCACGATGCCGGACGAATTCCTCCACGACCCGCGGATCGCGTATTTCTCGATGGAGATCGCGCTGCGCAGCGAGATCCCGACGTATTCCGGCGGCTTGGGCGTGCTCGCGGGCGATACCCTCCGGTCGGCGGCCGACCTCGACTTTCCGATGGTCGGCGTGAGCCTCGTGAGCCGCGCGGGGTATTTCCGCCAGGGGATCGACGCGGACGGCCGACAGGTGGAGGCGCCCGCGCCGTGGCGGCCGGAGGACTGGGCGCGGCCCTTGAGCGCGAAGATCGCGGTCGAGATCGAACGCCGCCCGGTCTGGGTCGGCGCATGGCTCTACGTGGTGGAGGCGCAGCGCGGTGGCCGCGCGCCGGTCTTGCTGCTCGACACGCAGTACGCGGAGAACGACCCGCGGGACCGCGAGATCACCCACTACCTCTATGGCGGCGACGACGCGTACCGCCTGAAGCAGGAAATCGTGCTCGGGATCGGCGGTGCGCGATTGCTGCGTGCGTTGGGATTCGAGGTCCGCGCGTATCACATGAACGAGGGCCATTCGGCGCTGCTGGGGCTGGAGATCCTGAGCCGCTACCGGTATCCGGCGCACGAGTTGCAGCCGGGCGAGTCGCCGTACGACCTGCCGCGGGTGCGCGCCCGCTGCCGGTTCACCACCCACACACCGGTCGATGCGGGGCACGATCAGTTCGCGTACGAGCTCGTCGATCGGCTGTTCGGCGACGGCGCGGACGAAGGCTACGTCGACTTGCCGATGCTGAAGCGGCTCGCCGGCGAGGAGTCGCTCAACATGACCCAGCTCGCGCTGAACCTGAGCGAGTACGTGAACGGGGTCGCCGAGCGCCACGCCGAGACTTCGCAGAAAATGTATCCGGGCTACCACGTGCACGCGATCACGAACGGGGTGCACCCCTTTACCTGGGTCGCGGAGGGTTTTCGGGCGCTCTACGATCGGTATTTGCCCGGCTGGTGCCACGAGCCGGAGCGCCTCGCTCGCGCCGCGGACCTGATTCCGGCCGAGGCGATCGAGGCGGCGCACGAGGCGGCGAAGCGGGCGCTGATCGCGCGGGTCGCGGCCGAGACCGGTCGAACCTTCGATCCCGAGCGACCGATCCTCGGCTTCGCGCGACGGATGACCGGGTACAAGCGGCCGGACCTGCTGTTCAGCGACCTCGATCGCCTGCGCGCGATCGCGGCGACCCATCCGTTCCAGATCGTGCTCGCCGGGAAGGCCCACCCGCGGGACCAGCGCGGCAAGGAACTGATCACCGAGCTCGTGAAGGCTGCACGCGCGCTCGGGGATGCGGTGCCGACGGTGTTCCTCGCCGACTACGACCTGAACGTCGCGCAGTTGATGACGGCCGGCGCCGACGTGTGGCTGAACACCCCCCTGCCGCCGTTCGAGGCATCCGGGACCAGCGGGATGAAGGCGGCGCTGAACGGCGTGCCGAGCCTGTCGGTGCTCGACGGCTGGTGGGCCGAGGGCTGCCTCGAGGGCGTGACCGGCTGGGCGGTCGGCGAGCCGGGTGCGGCGGGCGACGCGCTCTCGCTGTACGTGAAGCTCGAGAAGGTGGTACTGCCGCTCTTCGACGCTCGGCGCACCGATCCTGGCGGCTGGCGGCGCGTGATGCTCGGCGCGATCACCCGCAATGGCGCGTACTTCAACACGCATCGAATGATGCGTCGCTACGCGACCGAGGCGTATCAGCGCTGAACGGGCGTGTGCGGGGCGGTGACGCCCCGTTCGAGGAGGGCCGCGAGCTTGCGGTCCTGCCCGTACAGATCGTCGAAGAAGTCGATCGGCCCGGCCTCGGTCGCGAGCGCGGTGCCGTACAGGATCATCACCGGGATCGGCTGCGGCAGCGTCAGGTGCACGTTGTCCGCGCCATGCATCGCCGCGAGGATGCGAGCGTCGTCCCAGGTCCCGGGGCCTCGGCGCAGCACGTAGCGCGCGAGCGCGACCGGGTCGGCGACCCGGATGCAGCCGTGGCTGAACGCCCGCCGGCTCTGCGCGAACAGTGCCTGCGCGGGCGTCCCGTGCATGAACACATCGTGCGCGTTCGGAAAGATGAATTTCACCAGGCCGAGCGCGTTGTCGTCGCCCGGCCGCTGGCGCAGGCGCAGCCGGCCCGCGGCGAGCGCGGCGAGCGCAGCGCGCGTCGGCGCGACCACCGGCGAGTCGTCGCTCGGGCCGCGCACGAGCTCGAAGTGATTGCGCGCGAGATAATGCGGGTGGCGCGCGATCGCCGGCAGGATCTCGTGCACGACGATGTCGCGCGGCACGTTCCAGTAGGGCCGGAACACGACTTCCTTCAACTCGCCGGTGAACACCGGCGTGCGCTTCTTCGGATAGGCCTGGCCGACGATCACCGCCATCTGCAGCATCCCGGCGGTGCGGTCGCTCGCGTTCGCGAGCGCGAACAGCCGGAATTGCGGAATGTTCACGATGATCGGGGGCGCGGTGAACGGCGGCAGCCAGCGGAACCGCTCGAGCGTGAGCTCGATCTGCCGGACGCGGTGGGCGATCGGCGTGGTGAGCGCGGCAGCCGTGTGAGGGCCGAGCACCCCGTCCGGCGTGAGTCCGTGCCGCTGTTGGAAGCGTTCGAGCGCAGCGACGAGCGTGGGCCCGATCCGGTCGGCCTCGCCGGGCGGGGTGGCCGCGCCCTCGGCGAGGTCGCCGACCGCGAGTAGCCGCCGTCGCAGCGCGGCGGCGCCCGCGTACTCGTCGCCGGCCCGCAGCGCGCGCTTCGGTAGCCGCGGCAGGTGCGTGAGGTCCGCAATCGCGGCGAGCGCGCGGTATTTCGCGAGCGCGCGCACCAGCAGCCGGTAGTGATAGAACGGCGGCTCGACCGCGGCGATCGCCGCCGCGACGTTCCCCGCGTTCGCGAGCGCCGCGACCGTTGCGGCGACGTCGAGTCGGTGCTGCCGGCGTGGCATCTCGAAGCCCGCCGCCCGAGGGTCGACCCGTCCGTAGTGCAGTTCGCTCACGAGCCGCAGCGCCCCCCGGGTGAGCGCGAGGTCGACGGCGGCGAGCGTCGCGGGGGTCGCAGCGGGCGTCCCGGCGAGCGCCGCGCGCGCGGCGTCGATCCGTGGCGCGCCGAGGTCGCGCGGGTCGTGCCCCTGGGTCGCGGCGCCGTCGATCTCGGCGATCAGCGCGGTGCCCTGCGGGGAGAGGCGGCCGCCGACGAGCCACAGCGGTGCCGCGCGTCCCGCGTAAGTCTCCCGCAGCAGCGCCGCTTCGTGCGCGAGCGGCCGACCGGGCGCGGCGCCCGGGTGCTCGAGCGCGCGCTGGAGCGCGGCCTCGAGCGGTGCGTTCGCGCGCGCGGTGCTGGCCGATCGGGCGGTACCGGCCGGGTCGGCGGCGGTGTCCGAGGTCGCCGGGGCCGCACACGCCGCGAGC
>JAGWPU010000130.1 GCA_028870355.1 Gammaproteobacteria bacterium
ACACTGATTCGCTGGCCCGTGTTCGGCCGAAGTCCTTCGATCACCCGCCGTAGCGTTTGGACCTTCGCGATCATCTGACCCCGATCGGCTTCGCGGCTCGGCACGAGGCTCGCCGGGCGTTCGAGCGCGCGGGATGCGGACCCGTCGCGGTGCGAGGCGAGATCGATCAATTGTTTCAGGTTCGCGCGCAGTTCGCGCAGCGGCACCGGCTTCACGAGGTAATTCCAAACCCGGGCGCGGAACGCCCACACCGCGAGTTCCTCGCTGTGCGTTTCGGTGAGCATCACGATCGGCACGCTGGGACACTGTCGTTTGATGCTCTGCATCAGCTGAAGGCAGGCGGGCGACGGATCGTCGAAGTCGAACACGGCGGCGAGGCGAGCTTCCACTCGCATTTTTCGCAACGCTTGGTTCGGCGTGCATTCGGCTACGCCGACCAATTGCCGGCACTCTTCGCGCAGTGGGGCATCCGAATGCGGCGGGCCACAATGAACCCACAACAGCGATCGAGCGACCTGTTCCACCGGTCTCAACCCCCAGAGCGTCCTGTCCTCGAGGTCTCATCGCGTCCGACGCGCCTCTCCTCGCGATCGGTTTCCCGAATCTAACCGCTCGAATCGCCGTGTCAACCGGGCCTGGCGGCTTTTTCGCAAATTCGCGACCTCCGTCATGCCAAACGGGTTTTGACATAATGCCTTGGCACCGGGATGCGGATGTCCCGAGTCGCGGTGGTAATCTCGCGAATATCGATTATGCTGCGAATGCGCATGCGTCACCGGATTCACAGGAGTGGCTGATCATGGCGAACGAGACGCGATCGACGAAGGAACGGCGGGAGGCCGCGCTCCAGGTCGACGCCATCGATCCGGAGCGGAAGAATTCACCGGTGCTCGACGACCCGGAACAATCCTTCGAGCTGTTGCGCGAGCAGGTCGGTGACGATGCGGAAGGCTGCTATTTCAACGACGTGCGCTATCCGGACGGGACGATCGTCGCGAGCGGGAGCACGCACCTGCGGTGCGAACGCGGGATCTGGGTCGCGCTGACCGACGAGGTTCCGTAGTCGACCCCGCGTCCCGGGGTGCTAGCGGGCGGCGAGATCGGGTTCCCCGGCGTAGCGACGAATGTGCTCGCGGGCGCGGTCGCGCAGCGAGACCGCGGCCGCGAACGCATCGCCCGGGGTCGTCCCGGGCGGGATCGCGATCGGCTCGCCGATTTCCAGCACCACCGGCCCGCGGCGCGGCAGCCACTGTCCGTCGCGCAGCAGCGAGCGCGCGCCGCGAATCGCGATCGGCACCACCGGACAGCCGGACTCGGCGGCGATCATGAACGCGCCGAGGTGAAACGGCATCAATCCCGGCGCCCGGGTGAACGTTCCTTCGGGAAACAGCATCAGCGAGCGTCCGGTGCGCGCCTTCTTGATCAGACGGACGACGTCGCTCTTGCTCGCGACCACGTCGAAGCGCTCGACGAACTCGGCGCCGATTCCGCGCAGGTAGGTTCTCGTGATCCCGTTGCGCTCGAACTCGCGCTTCGCGACGAAGATCGTTCGCGGCGGCAGCGCCGCGATCAGGAGCACGCCGTCGAGATAGCTCGCGTGATTCGCGACGATCACGGCGGCGTGGTCCCGCGGCAGGTTCGCTGCGCCGTGAATCACGAACGGGAGACGGGCGAGGCTCAGGAAGCGACGCGTCGCGCTCGCGCAGATCCGCCAGGCGAACGCGCTCCCGGGCGCGATCGTCGCGACCGTCCACGCGAAGCCGACGATCAGCGTGAACAGTCCCCAGAAGACCGCGGCGTACGAGGATTCGGCGATTCGCCGGCGTGCGCGGGAGAGGCCCGGCGCGATCGAGCCGAGACCGAGGCGCAGCAGCTGCGCCCACACGGGTCGCGGGCGGCCGCCGAATCGCGACCGTTCGTAGTTCTCGCGGCTCGCGGCGCGGCGGATCTTGCCGCTCGAGGTCTTCAGCACCGTGTGCGGTGGCGCGAGCGCGACCTCGTCGGGCGGCTCGCCGAGCACGCCGACGACCCGCTGGACGATGCGTTCGCGCAGCGCATCGCGTGCCGCGGTCGCGTCGAGATGCGTTTCGGCGAGCACCACCAGACGCTCCGTCCCGCCGGTCGGGTCCGGGCTGCCGAACACCGCGACGCAGCCCTTGCGGACGCCGTCGATTTCACCGACCGCGGCCTCGATCTCGTCGGGGTACACGTGCCGGCCGGCTCGGATCACGATGTCCTTCACGCGGCCCGTGACGAAGAGCTCGCCGCCGGCGACGTACCCGCGATCGCCGGTGTCGAGCCAGCCGTCGCGGATCAGGCGCGCGGTCGCGGTGGGGTTTCGATGGTAACCCCGGGTTGCGGAGGGCCCCTTGAACTCGAGCCGGCCCTCGGTGCGCTCCGGCAGTTCGCGTCCACCCTCGTCGACCACGCGGATCTCGTGGCCCGGGAGCGGCACGCCGCAACCGACGAACCGCAGCGGGGCGGGATCGTCCGGCGCCGCGGGTTTCGCGGTGCCCGCGCGTACGAACGGCGAACGCTCGATGCGATCGATCCGGGGTCCTCGGCCGAGGGGCGGCAGGGTCAATCCGACCGAGCATTCGGCGAGGCCGTACACCGGCATGATCGCGGTCGGACGCAATCCGCAGGGTTCGAAGCGCCGCCGGAATCGCTCCAGCGTCGCGGGTGCGACCGCTTCCGCCCCGTTCATCGCCGCCCGCCAGGTGCCGAGGTCGAGTCCCGCGAGTTCCTCGTCCGTGATCCGCTTGAGGCACAGCTCGTACGCGAAGTTCGGTGCGGCCGACAACGTGCCTCCGTGACGATGGATCGCCTGCAGCCAGCGCACCGGTCGGGCCAGGAACCGCGCGGGCGACATCACGACCAGCGGTCGCCCGTAATAGAACGTGCCGAGCCAGGCGCCGATCAGTCCCATGTCGTGGTAGAGCGGCAGCCAGCTCACGAACACGTCGGTGTCGTTCACCTGCAAGGCGCTTCCGAGCGCACGGAGGTTCGCGAGGAGATTCTGGTGCGTGAGGATCACGCCCTTCGGTTGTCCGGTACTGCCCGAGGTGTACTGCAGGAACGCGACCGAATCGGGGTCGGCTTCGACCGGATGTGGCTCCGCCTGGGGTTCCGACAAGCTCGCCACGGTTTCGATGCGCCGCAAGGCGGGCACCTGCATCCGCAGCAGCCGTGCAAGCCCGCGGATCTCGTCGACCGTGATCAGCGTCGTCGCGCCGGCGTTGTCGAGAATGCGTGCGTGCCGCCGGACGTGTTCCTCGATCTGCGCACGTCGCGTCGGGGGATAGATCGGCACCGGGATGCCGCCCGCGATCAGGATCCCGAGGAACGCGTGGAAATAGTCGGCGCCCGTCGGCAGCATCAAGGCGACGGTCTGTCCGGGCGACAGCCGCCGATCCTGCAAGCCGCCCGCGACGGCCCGGGCACCTCGCCACAGATCCCGGTAGGTCATCGCGGCCCCGGCGGCGTCGTCGTCGAAGCGGATCGGCGCGAGGTCGGGATGCCGATCGGTGTGCCAGGCGAGCACGTCGAGCAGGGTCCGCGCGTCGGTCGGCGCGATCGCGGTATCCCGTCCGCTTGGCGTGCCGAGGCGTTCGCGCGCCGGTGGCGGAACCGGTGTGCGGGGCCGGGCGACCTGCAGCGCCTCCAGCAGGTCCGCGCAGGTCTCGGCGCTGCCGAGCAAGGCCTCGGGGAGCTGCACGCCGAATGCCTGCTCGATGCGCGCGAGCAGTTCGACGCGCGCGAGGCTGTCGAGCTCGAGGTCCCGATCCAGCGAACTCGCGAGCGAGACGCTCCGCGGCGCACCGCCCGGCCCGCGCAGATCCGCCAGGGTCGCGCGCACCACCGCGAGCAGCCGATCGGCATCGACGGCTCCCGAATCGCTGATCGGTTCCTGCACGATCGCCACGTGGCCAGCCTGCCCCCGCCGGCGCGCCGGGAGAATACGCGGATGCCACCCATTCCTGCCAGGAATCCGTGTGTATCGCGCGAGGATCGGGTGTAATGGCGGCATCGAGAGCGATGCCGCGGAGGGAGGCGCGCCGATGATACGCACCGATCCATCGGCGAGCGGACACCGCCGACCGCGACACAGCGCCCGGATCGCGTCGACGCGCGTCCAGATCGGCGATCGCGAGTTCGCGGCGCTCGGCGTGAAGCGACGGGTCCTCGGCGATCTATACCACTATTTCATGACGGTGAGCTGGCCGAGCCTGTTCACGACGCTGGCGGCGTTCTTCCTCGGCTTCGATCTGCTGTTCGGCTGGCTCTACGACCTCGTGCCGGGCTGCATCGCGAACCTGAATCCGCCCGGGTTCCTCGGCGCGTTCTTCTTCAGCGTCGAGACGCTCGCGACGGTCGGCTACGGGGACATGCACCCGGCGAGCGTGTACGGACACACGATCGCGACGATCGAGGTGTTCACCGGCTTGACGACGATCGCGCTGGTCACCGGGATCATGTTCGCGCGCTTCTCGCGTCCGCGCGCACGCTTCCTGTTCGCGAGGAACGCGGTGGTTCGGCCGATCGACGGCAAGCCCACCTTGATGTTCCGCGCGGCGAACGCGCGCCACAACGTGATCCAGGAGGCGTCCGCGCAGCTGCGGATGCTGCGCGACGAGGTCACGGCCGAGGGCTTTCGCATTCGCCGGATCCTGGACCTGCCGCTGGTTCGCGCCCAGCACCCGGTGTTCGCGCTCGGCTGGAACATCATGCACGTGATCGACCCGGCGAGCCCGCTGTGGGGGGCGTCGGCGGAGTCGTTGCGCGAGTCGCGGACGAGCTTCATCCTGAGCCTGAGCGGGATCGACGAGGCGACCGGGCATCTGCTCATCGGGCGTGCGCAATTTCCGAGTACCGCGATCCACTGGAACCGCGCTTTCCTCGATATTCTCGAGGAAAGCGCGGACGGGGTGATGCAGGTCGACTACCGGAAGTTCCACGACGTCGTGCCGCTCGCGGTGCAGCCGTCGCGGCCGGGCGAGGACGAACCGCCGCGCCGTGCGTGAGATCCCGCGCTCGGGTATCCTGCGGTCGGCGTCCGGCGGTGGATCGTTTGGCGAAGGAGACAATCGATGCGGATCGAATCGAAGGGTGGAGCATTCGGATGGGTCGCGTGCCTCGGCCTCCTGCTCGGCG
>JAGWPU010000131.1 GCA_028870355.1 Gammaproteobacteria bacterium
CAGATGACCCTTCGGCGCGCGCGGCACTTCGCGGCCGATCGCGCGCGCGACCAGCGGACGCTTGATCTTGCGGTATTCGCGCGCGAGCGCGCCCGCCTCCGCGTCGGGTGGGAGAAGACCTGCGACGCGCAGCGCATCCCGGTCGAGCACGATCCCGGGCGGTCGCACCCGCGACCCGCCGCCCGCTCGAGTGGGCGCGGTCTCCGGTTTCGGCGCCGAGAGGTCCGTGCCTGCTGGCGCCGTCGCCTCGCCGGGCGCGCCGACGGGTCGACGCTCGGCGCGCAGCTTCTGGATCGCCTTTTCGACGACGCTCATGTGAAGAACTCTCTGAGGGCGGTGGAAACCGAATCGTTCGACAATAATTCGAGCAGGAACACGGCAACTCCGGCGAGCAAGAGACCGCCCGCGAGCGCCGCGTAGCGCAAGTCACCGCGACGCCGTTCGACGCGGTGTCGGTCGGCCCAGGCCATGCTGACCGAGCCGAGCACGCTCAGGCCCGTGACGGCGCCGAGCTGGGAAGCGCTCACGAACACCGGCCGGAACAGGTGCAGGAGGTACGCGACCCCCGCGCCCGCGCCGAGCGCGAGGAAGAATACGCCGACGATCAGCAGCGGTCGGTTCGGCGAGACCGGCTGGAACTTCGCCGACGGCGGATCGATGATCTGGAACTTCACGAGCCCGGTGGAGGCCGCCTGCTGGCCGAGACGCGCGCTGTCGAGCCGCGCGAGGAGCGCATCGTACTGTTTCTTGGTGACGTCGTAGTTGCGCGTGAGCTGCGAGTACTCGGCCTGCACGGCCGGCGCATTGCTCATCATCGCCTTCGTCTTCGCGATGTCCTGCTCCCGATCGGCGATCGATTGCTGGATCGACGCGATCTCGACGAGCTCGTTGTTGTACTGCTCCTCGACCTTCTGGTACACGGGATTCGCCGCGAGCCCGAGCGCGGTCGCGGCGCCGAGGTCGCCCTTCTTCGCGGCGGCGAGCTGCGCCTGTTGCCGTGCCTTGAGTTCCTTCAGCGTCTCCTTGAGCGCGATCACGTCCGGGTACTGATCGGTGTACTTGAGGAGCATCTGGTCGAGCCGCTGCTGCGTGACCGCGATCTGCTGCTGGGTGTCGAGCGCGGCCGCACTCGTTGCCGAAGGGGCGCTGGAGCTTCCCGTGGTCGTGAACTGCTGGCCGGTCTTCAGTTCCTGGGCGATCGCATCGCGCTTGCGCTGTGCGACGTAGAGACTCTGCTTCAACTGATTGAGCGAGCTCTCGTCGGCCTGCAGGCGCGAGAAGGAATCGCCCTGCTGGCCCGGGACCAGGCCGATGTTGCGCTTCTTGAAGTCCGCGAGCTGCTGCTCGGTCTCCGACAGGCGCCGTCCGTAGTCCGCGATCTGCTGCGTGAGGAACTGCTCGGTCTGCTGCGAGCCCTCGCTGTTGCTGGCGAGCGAGCCCTCGACGAAGTCGTTCAGCAACCGATCGACGACCTCGACGCTGCGCGCCCGATTGGGGTCCTGGTAGGTGATCGTGAACAGGCTCGGCGTTGCGTTGGGTTTCCTCGGATCGACGTCCGCGGCGATCGCGATGTGCGTGCGCAACGCGTCGATGACCTTCTGCTGCGCCTTCGGCGAGATCGCGCCGACCATCAGATTGGTCTCGTTCGCGACCTTGCGCAATTGCGGGGTCCCGAGGAGCTCCGCGGTCATCCGGTCGATCTCGTCATTGACGTTGTTCTGCAGGCTGATTCCTGCGGTCGCCTGGCTCAAGGTCGTCTTCGAGTCGACGAAGATCTTCGCGCGGGCCTCGTAGGTGTTCGGCCACACGAACACGATCAGCCACGCGACCAGCGCGACGATCCAGGCGACGAGGAGCGCGATCCCGCGGAACCGCCAGATGCCGCGCAACTGATCCTGCAGGACCGCGAGATCGGCGGATAAGGACTTGTTTTCCATCGGTTCCTCGAAACCCTTCAGAACAGCGACTCGGGAACGACCAGCACGTCCCCCGGCTGCAGCGCGAGGTTCTGCGAGAGATCGCCCTTGTTGATCAGGTTGGAGAGCTTGAGGTGCAGCGTCTCGACCTGGCCGTCGACCTGGCGCTCGAGCCTCGCGCGATTGCCCGCCGCATACGGCGTGAGCCCGCCGGCGGCGAGCACCGCATCGAGCACCGTCATCCCCTCGTGATAGGGCATCGATTCCGGGTGCATGACCTGGCCGATCACCTGGACCTGGCTCAGGACGCCGACCGCGCGGCTGACGATCACGGTGACCCGGGGCGAGCGGATGTAAGCGCTCAAGGCCTTGTCCATGTCCTGCGCGAGCGCGACCGGCGTCTTGCCGGCGGCGACGATGTTCGGGATCAGCGGGGTCGAGATCCGTCCGTCGGGGCGCACCGGAACCCCCTTCTGCGACAGGTCCGGATTCTGCCAGACGAAGATGTCGAGCACGTCGCCCGGGCCGATCACGTAGTTCTTGGCCGCATCGCCCTTCGTCGCCGCGGGAGAGGCCGCCGTCCCGGCCTGGGCCCGGGCCGGCGCGCCCGCAAGGCCGAGCGCGAGGCCGACGGCGATCAGCGAGAAACCTGCCATTCGTGATGCGATTCGCAACATGGTGCCAGCCTGGAGAAAGTGGGTTCGGTTGTCGGTGCTCATTGTCTCACGATCGCGTTCAACCACGGATCGAGCCGAGCAGTCGTTCGGCGTCCTGCCGCGAATCGAACGGCGCCGGGCTCGCGAGGATCCTCGAGAGGATCTGCCGCGCCTTGGCGCCTTGCCCGGTCTTCGCGAGCGCGTACGCGTAATGGTAGCCGACCTCCGGGTCCTTCGGATTCAGCGTCGCGGCGCGCTCGAGGTACCCGAGCGCCTTCGCGTCCTCGCCGCTGCGGGCGAGGATCCAGCCGAGGGTGTCGTTGACCGCGGGCGATTGCGGCGCGAGTGCGTACGCGCGCAGCGCGAGCGGCTGGGCTCCGGGGTCGTGCGCTTCGCTCATCGCCCACGCGAGATTGTTGAGCGCGACCACGTCGCCCGGGTTCTCCGCGACGGCCGCCTTGAAGTGCGGCAAGGCCTGCGCCGGCCGGTGCGTGGCGAGCAGGTAGTTCCCCAGGACGTCGTGCACGCGCCAGTCGTTCGGCTCACGGGCGAGCCAGGCGTCGAGCGGCGCGGTCGGGTGGGCCGCGTGCAGGTTGATCTCGACGCGGAACCGCTTGACCGCGAGCTCGGCGCTCGGCCGCAGACGTTCCGCCGCGGCGTACGCGGTGCCGGCCGCGGAGGTTTGGCCGATCGCCATCTCGACGTCGCCTTGCAGTTCGAGTGCGCCCGGATCGTTCGGATCGTGCGCGACCAGCGCCTGCGACCGGGCGAGCGCCGCCGCGCCCTGCCTCTCGCGCAGATCGATCAACGCGAGCGCGCTCACCACCGGGAGCCAGTTCGGCTGCAGTTGATCCGCCTTCGCGAGCGAGGCGCGCGCGGCGGCGGGCTGGTTCAACGCGAGTTGCGCCCGCGCCGAGTTCAGCCAATACCCGGCATCGGTCGGCGCGAGGGTGGTCGCCTGCGCGAATCTCGCGAGCGCGGCGTCCGGCTGATTCGCCTGCATCAGCACGAGGCCGGCGTCCTCGGTGACCGCCGGATCGTTCGGGCGCGCGGCGACCGCGCGATCGATCGCGGCCCGCGCGGCTTTCGCATCGCCCTGCGCCAGCGCGAGGCGCGCGAGCGCGAACTGCACCGCTGGCTCCTTCGCCGCATCCTTCGCCGCCTCGAGGACCGTGCGCGCGTTCGCGAACGCGCGGGTGCTCGCCAGCGAGTCGGCGAGCGCGAGGCGCACCGGCAGCGCCTGCGGATGGGCTGCGAGCAGCGCGCCGAGCCGGCGCTGCGCCGCGGCCGGATCGCCGGCCGCCTGGTCGACCTTCGCGAGCGCGAGCGCGGTGGGCCCGTCGCCCGGATTCTCGGCGAGCGCACTGCGCAACAACAGCCGCGCGCGGCCGAAGTGGTGCTGGGAAACGGCGAGCGAGGCGGCGAGGTTCGCGACGCGCGGATCGTGCGGGTGCTTCGCGAGCAGCTCATCGACCGCCTGTAGCGCCGCGTTCGGTCCGCGAACCGCGGCGAGCGCCGCGACCCAGAGTTGATCGCGGCGCAAATCGCCGGTGTCCGGGATTTTTTGCAGGAGCGCGAGCGCTTCGCGGGCATGCCCGGTCGCCAGATACACCGACGCGAGATTCTCGATCACCGGGGGATCGTTCGGATGCGCCTTCGCACTGCGCTCGAGCGCCTGGACGAGGGCGGCGGGGTTGCCGGCCTGACTCGCGGCACTCCCGAACAACGACAGGAGCGTGGGATCGGCGCTCGGCCCCTCGATCGCCGGCGTGAGCACGCTGAGCGCCTCGTTCGGCTGGCCGAGCTTCAGTTGCACTTGCGCGAGGAGCTTGCGCGCCTGCACGTTGTCCGGTGTCTGCGCGACCACCCGCCGCAGCTGCTGCTGCGCCTGCTGCAGGTCGCCGCGCTGCAACAACGCGGCGCCGAGCAGCATGCGGGCCTCGACGAAAGACGGCGCATTGACGACGATGCGCTCGAGTTCGTCGGTCGCCGGCCGGATCTGCCCGCGCACGAGCTTGATCCGCGCATCGAGCAGTTGGGTCATCGGCGCCGCGGGCTCGAGCTTCGCGAGCATCGCCTGGCTCTTCGCGGCCGCGTCGATCTCGCCGAGTGCGAGCCGCGCCTGGGTCAGCGCGACGAGCGCGGTCAAGCGATGCGCGACCGGCTCCGCGGGCGGCATGCGCGCGAGTGCCTGGTCGAGCGCGCTCTCGGCCGCGGCGAATTGCCCTTGCCAGGCGAGCACGCGGCCCTCGATCAGCCGCGGCTCCGCCGCGGTCGGGGCGCGTTGGATCGCGATCCGCAACTGCGCGAGCGCCTCGGGCAGGCGACCGGCCTGCAGCAGGCTCTCGGCCAGGAGGTCGCGAGCGTCGGTGGCTGCCGGCGCGCTCGCGACCAGCGGGCGCAGCAACGCGGCCGCCGCGTCGGTCTGCCCCGTCGCGAGCAGCGCCCGCGCGTTCAGCAAGCTGCGATCGGGTTCGGGAAGCGCGACCTGATGATGTGCGATCGCATCGAGGAGCGCGTGCGGCTGGCCGGTTTCGAGCCAGAGCCGCGCCTGCAGGAGGTCGACCGTCGGCCCCTTCGCGCCCGCGTGGACCGCATGCTCGAGCGCCGACTGCGCGCCGTTCAAGTCGGCCGCATCGACCGACAACCGCGCGAGCAGGAGCCAGGCTTCGGTATTCCGGGGCTGCTTGTTGAGGACCGCGCGCAGGTCGAACGCGGCATCGTGCCAGTTGCCCTGGGCCATCTCGCGCCGTGCGCGCTCGATGTGGGCCTTCGGGGTCATGAACGCACCGCAACCGGCCAGCGCGAGCGTCGCGATCGCGACCCCGATGGCTCGCCGAGGCGACCGATTCGACCGACCGCGGTGGTTCACTGCCTCCCGTTCCTCGACGCGCATCGAGCGACTCCCTTGCGATACCGCGGCGCCGGACCTCGCGTCCGGGCGCCGGATTGCGTGTTCCTTGCCTGAAAATCCATTAGAACTCAGCCCGGCCGGCGAGTTCAGGAACTGGATCGCAATTCCCGCCCGGCCACCCGGTCGTCATTTCACCGACGGCGGCGCGGTGCGCTCCAGGAGCTCGTAGAGCGTCGGCCGCGTGACGCCGAGCAGCTCCGCCGCCTTCGACACGTTCCCGCCGGCGACCGCGAGCGCCCGCTGCACGGCGGCGTTCTCGGCGTGGCGCCGCACCTCCCGCAGCGACAGCGAGTTCCCGGTGTCCTCCGCCGGCGGATCGAGCGCCAGGTCCTCGGCCGTGACCGTCTTGCCCTCGACCATGATCGCGGCGGCATTCACGCGGTTCTCGAGTTCGCGGACGTTCCCCGGCCAGCGATACTGCTCGATCGCGGCGATCGCGTCGGGCGCGAGTTTCAGGAGCGGCTTGCCGTGGCGCCGGCAGGCCGCCTGCAGCAGGTAGTTCGCGATCAGCACCCCGTCGGCGCCGCGGTCGCGCAGCGGCGGGATGTTCACCGAGACCTCGCTGATCCGGTAATAGAGGTCCTCGCGAAACGTCTTCTCGACGATCGCCGTCTTGAGGTCGCGATGGGTCGCGGCGATGATCCGCACGTCGACCGCGATCAGCTCCCGGCCGCCGACGCGTTCGATCACCCGCTCCTGCAGGAAGCGCAGGAGCTTCGCCTGCAGGCTGAGCGGCATGTCGCCGATCTCGTCGAGGAACAGCGTCCCGCCGTCGGCGAGCTCGATCTTGCCGCGCGTCTGCTTGACCGCGCCGGTGAACGCGCCGCGCTCGTAGCCGAACAGCTCGCTCTCGAGGAGCGTCTCGGGAATCGCCGCGCAATTGATCGCGACCATGGGCTGCGACGCCCGCCCGCTGAGCGCATGCAGCGCCTGCGCGAGGCGTTCCTTCCCGGTGCCGCTCTCGCCGAGGAGGAGCACGGTCGCCTGGGTCGGCGCGAGCTTGCGCACGAGCCGGCACACTTTCATCATCGGTTCGCTCGCGCCGATCACCCCGTCGAGCACGCTCGCGGGCCGGCTCTCGGCGAGCTGGCGATTCTCCTGCTCGAGGTCGTGGATCCGCCGCGCCCGATCGATGATGTGCGCCAGGACCGGCAGATCCACGGGTTTCTGGCAGAAATCGTACGCGCCGAGCCGGATCGCGCGCAGCGCGTGCTCGCGCCCTTCGCGGCCGGTGACCACGACGATCTTCATCGACGGCCCGAGGCGCAGGAGCTCCGTGATCGTCGCGAATCCTTCCTCGACGCCGTCCGGGTCCGGCGGCAATCCGAGGTCCTGCAGCACGATCGAGGGCTCGAGACGTCGCGCCGCGGCGACCGCCCCGGCACGGTTCTCGGCGCATTCGACCTCGAACCCGTCGAGCGCCCACTTGAGCTGACGCTGCAAGCCGGGGTCGTCCTCGACGATGAGGATCCGTGTCTTCGGTTCCGCCGCCATCGCTGCTGTCTCTGCTGCCGTCGTCTCTCGTCAGGAATTCTTGAGCGCGGGCGCGAGCGGAAATCGCAGTCGGAACCGGCTGCCGCGCCCGGGAGCGCTCTCGACCTCGATCGATCCGCCACAACTGCGCACGAACTCGCGCGCCTGGTACGCGCCGATCCCGAAGCCGCGCTCGCCCTTGGTGGAATCGAACGGCCGGAACAAGCGTTCACGAATGAACGCTGCATCCATGCCGCTGCCCGTATCCACCACGTCGATGACCGCCTGGTGGTCGACCGTATTCAGCATTACAGTAACCGATCCGTCCGCGGGTGTCGCCTCCTGGGCGTTGCGGATCAGGTGCTCGAGCACTTGCAGCAGTCGTTCGCGGTTCACGACGATCTCGGGCCGTTCGCGCAGCTCGAGTGCGGGCCGCGGCACGGATCCCGCGACCCGCTTGACCGCGTCCGCGCACAGCTCCGCGAGCCCGAGCCGGTGGGCCTGCTCCGTCACGATGCCGCTGCGCAGCTCTTCCATCAGGCGGGTCATGCGCCTGACGGAATTGTCGATCGTGAGGATCGCATCGTCGAAGAATTCCGGGTTACCGCGATGTCGGGCGGCGTTTTGCACGACGAGCGCCTGCTGCGCGATCAGATGCCGCAAGTCGTGCATCAGCACCGCCGAGAGCCGGTTCAGCGCCTCGAACTGGTGCGCCTCGGCGAGCCGCTTCGCGGCCTGCTCGAACGCGAGGAAGCTCGCGACCTGGCGGCCGGCCGCGCGCAGCAGGTCGAGTTCCTCCCAGGACAGGCGTACCGCGACGAGCGGCTGCCCCACGATCACGAAGCCGACCAGGGCCCCGTCGCAGATCAGCGGCACCACGACCCACATCCGCGGGTTCGAGAGCATCCACGACGGCGGCGCGGGGACCGGCTTGCTGCGACGCGGCGAGCGGGCCTCGTCGAGGTCGCAGATCCATTCGTGGGCGAGCAGATACGCGAAGAACGCCGGATCGCCGTCCTCGCGGGGAGCGTCCGCGGGCGCGAACTCGCCGCCGGCGGGGACGTATCCGCCGTCCGGATCGCGCAGCCACAGACCGCCGTAGGTCGCGCTGAGGAAGCCCGCCATCACCTGGACGATGCGTTCGTAGACCGGCGTCTCGCCGGCCTCCGAGAGCGCCCGGGTGAGCTTTTGCCACTCGCTGCGGTAATCGTACCGGTAGGGGAACAGATACTTCGCGATCGTGACCCGCGACCACGCGCGGAACTGCTCCGAGAGTGCGGCGACCGCGAGCGCGAGCGCGCCGG
>JAGWPU010000132.1 GCA_028870355.1 Gammaproteobacteria bacterium
GCGCTCGCGCCGCTCGGTGGCGACCGGCATCGGGCGGCGTGGGCGGTCGGCGGGATCGAACGGGCGCTGCCGCTCTTGCCGCCGCAAACCGCGAGTGCCGAGGGCGTGCCGCTACTGCGGGCCCCGCGGGAGGGCGAGGCGATCGTCGCCGATTATGCGAGCGTCGGCCTGACGCTGCGGCGCCACCCGCTCGCATTGCTGCGCACCCGGCTCGCGGCGCGCGGCGCGGTGCCCGCCGAGACGCTCTGGGAGCGGTCGGATGGGGAGGCGGTCTGCACCGCCGGGCTCGTGATCACCCGGCAGCGGCCGGGCAGCGCGAGCGGCGTCACGTTCGTCACGCTGGAGGACGAGACCGGCCAGGCGAACCTGATCGTCTGGGAACGGGTCGCGACCGCGTACCGCGCCGCGCTCCTCGGCGCGCGGCTCCTCGAGGTCGCCGGCCGCGTGCAGCGGCAGGGCGACGTGCTGCACGTGATCGCACGGCGCCTCGGCGACCTCTCGCCGCTGCTCGGCGAACTCGTGGTCGCCTCCCGCGACTTTCACTGAGCGTCGCGTGGTGTCCCGATACTCGATGACGACGCGGTTGCAGTCGCCGTTTCGAAACGCCGACCCAGTTGCCACAACAGCACGACCGCGATGCCCATGACGAGTGCGCTCGCGTCCAGTGCCGCCGAGAGGGAACCCCAACGGTCGCTGAGCATGCCCACGACGAACGGACCCAGGCCGGGGCCGAACAAGGTCGTCGTGAAAAAATACGCGGCCGCGCCGGTGCCGCGATGCGCGCTCGGAATGAGGTCGAGACCGATCGCGGCGGCAAGACCCGTCCATGCACCGCCCGCGATGCAGAAGATCGCAAACGGTCTGAGGAAAGCGGTGAAGGTCGTTTGATGTACGGACCATCCGATCGCGACCGCTTCCGTTGCGACCGCCGCCAGCGCGGTCCACGCATACGCGGCCGCCCGCCGCCGTCGCCAACGATCCGCCACCGCCCCTCCGAGCAAGGCCCCGCAGATGCCGCCGATCACGAGAATGCCGCCCAGGTCGCGACCGTTCGTCCCGGGGTCGACGTGAAAGCGCCGTGCGGCGAACGGAAACAACCAGTAGCTCGCGGCATAGTCGACGAACAGGACGGCGGCGAACGCGATCACCCAGTGCCAAAAGAGCATCGCACCGAAGGTCGCGCGAAAGGCGGGCGGATCGTTGCGCCGCAGATCGGCGATCCATCGGATGCCGGCTGCCGTGCCGACACCGACCGCCAGCGGCACGCTCCAGCGCGTCGGCAGCCGGATCGGTAGCGCGACCACCACAGCCGCAGCCACCCACAGGATCCGCACGGTGACCGGCGACAACGGGTCGCCTCCGTCGCTTGCGCGTCGTTGCGACGAATCACCGGTCCGGGACGGACCGGTGATGAACACGCTGGCGAGCAGCCCGGGAACCGCCGCGACGCCCATCGCCAGCCGCCAGCCGTCGGGTATCGCATGGGCCGATGCCCACGCGAGCACGCTCCCGCCGACGATCGCGGCCGCGCCGGCGCCGAGGTACGCGCTCGCGAACAAGGCGCCGGCGACTCGTCCGAATCCGGCGGCGGACGCCCACTCGCCGATCAGCGAAACCGCCGCGGCGGTCGCGACGGCTTCTCCGATCGCGACGGCGGCCCGCGTGAGCAGCAGGGTCGCGAAGCCGTTGGCCAATGCCGCGCCGAGCGCCGCGAGCGACCAGAGGAGCGCGCCCACCCGGACCATCGTCACACGGTTGCGGCGATCCGCCAGCGTGCCGAAGTACAGACCGAGCAACGCGAACACCAGCGCGAATGCGCTGCCGGTCAGTGTCCCGAGTTGCGCGTCGCGCAATGCGAAGCTGTGCTTGATGGACTGCGCGAGAATCGCCGGCAGCTGGCGATTGAAATGCAGACCGGCATAGGTTCCGCACAGCGCGATCAACTGGCGCCGGTGCGTCGCGGAATCGCTCACGAACGGTCGCTCACGTGGTCCGTCGCCAGGGCATGCGGATGCTGCTTGCCGTTTGCCGAGTGGAATGGGTCTCGCTGCGGCGATCATTGCCGACCGTCCGGTGAACTGTCCAGTTCTCCGGGGAGGGCCGATTGGCGATCGGACGGAGTCGCCTCGGGCCACGACCCGAAGGCCCGTGAGCCAGCGCCGCGGCCGAACCCTAGGCCCGATGCCGATGGGCCGGCGTAACACCGCGTTCCGCGAACGCCCAACGGTCCCTCACTGGGCGTCGTCGATCCGCTCGAGGCTCAAGCCCCGGGTCGACGGCCCGAACAGCGCGACCGAGAGAATCGCGACCAGCATCGCGCCCGCGATGAACGCGGCGACCGCGGGCACGCCGCCCGCGCGCAGGAAATAGTCGACCGCGAGGCCGCTGAACGCCGCCGCGAGCCGGCTCCAGGAGTACACGAACCCGACCGCGCGCGCGCGGATCGAGGTCGGATAGAGCTCGGCCTGGTAGTTGTGGAACGCGTAGGACATCACGTTCGCGGCGAGCGTGAACACGACCCCGATCGCGATCAGCGCCACCGGGTCCGTCACGCGCGCGAACGCCGCGATCGCGATCCCCATCACCGCGAGCGCGGCGACGATCTGCGTGCGCCGCTCGAGGCGGTCCGCGAACAGCGCACCGACCGCCGGTCCGATCGGCTGCGCGATCGCGATGATGAACGAGTACTCCAGGCTGTGCGTGACCGTGATCCCGCGCGCGATCAGCAGCGTCGGGACCCACGCGTTGAAGCCATAGAAGCCGATCACCTGCGCGGCGTTGAACACCGACAGCATCAGCGTGCGACCGCGGTGCCGCCGGTCGAACAGGCGCGCCGCGGGAGCCTGCGCATCGGCCGCGGCCCGAGGGTGGGCGGCAGCAGGCGCCGCCGCCGGAGCGATCGCCGTGGCGGGCGGCACGACTCCCGAGCGTCGCTCGAGGTCGGCGACGATGCGCTCGGCGCGCTCGATCTCGCCGTGCAGCGCGAGCCAGCGCGGGCTCTCCGGGATCCCGCGCGCGAGCGCGAGCACCACGAGCGCGCCCGCCGAGCCGATCAGCACGACGATTCGCCAGCCGTCGATGCCGTCGACCCGGTGCGGCACGAGCAGCCACGCGAGCAGCGCGACGATCGGCACCGCGGTGAAGCTCACGACCTGGTTCAGCGAGAACGCGCGGCCGCGATAGGGCGCGGGCACGAGCTCGGACACG
This sequence comes from Gammaproteobacteria bacterium, assembly GCA_028870355.1. Taxonomy (GTDB): domain Bacteria; phylum Pseudomonadota; class Gammaproteobacteria; order Steroidobacterales; family Steroidobacteraceae; genus Bog-1198. The sequence continues at coordinate 3,208 of JAGWPU010000132.1, forward strand.
TAGGCATCGATCGTCACGAGCTGCACGCCGAAGCCCACGCCCGCAATGAAGCGCCACAGGTCGATCGCCTCGCCGCTGCGCTGAAACGCCATGATCGTCGTGCACGCGACGTACCACACGAGCGACCCCAGGAACACGCGTTTGCGGCCGAGCCGGTCGGCGGCGGTGCCGAGCGCGACCACGCCGACCCACAGGCCCGCGAAGGTCGCGAACACGAACGTCCCGAAGCCGGCGACGCCGATCGGCATGAGCGTCGCGAACAGCCCGAGACTCGCCGGCGTGAACAGGCCACTGTGCACCATCCCGGGCGCGACGTACGCGGTGAAGAAGAGGTCGTAGTACTCGAACACGCCGCCCGCCGAGATCAGCAGCACGATCGTCCAGATCGCGCGCGAGGGCGGGAGCCGGTCGAGCCGCGCGGCGATCGCCGCGTGCGCCGCCGCGTGCGTGGCGGGTGCGGCGGCGGCCGGATCGCGGTCGGTCGAAGGGGCGCTCATGCGGGGCTTGGGTCCTCGTGCGTCGGGAGCGTGTCCCGCGCGAATCTACGCGTCGACGGCGGGGGCCGCAAATCCGGCGCGACGCCGGCCGTGGTCCGGCGCCGCGAATGCCGGTATAGTCGGACGCTTGGCGCTATCCATCGAACATCGGTCGATCGACTGGATTCCCGAGCACGATCGACACGGCCGCATCCGCGACCAGGTCACGTTCTGGTTCCTCGGCAATTTCCATTTCTTCACGCTCTCGATCGGCTTCGTCGGCCCGAGCTTGGGGTTGGGCTTCGGCTACACCACGCTCGCGGGCGCGCTCGGGATCCTGTTCGGCACGGTGTTCGTCGCGTTCCACGCCTCGCAGGGCCCGGAGCTCGGGCTCCCGCAGATGATCCAGTCGCGGGCGCAGTTCGGCTACCGCGGCGTGGTGCTGGTGCTGCTCGCGACGCTCGTGATGTTCATCCTGTTCAATGTGGCGGACCTCGTGCTGATGGCGCATGGTCTCGCCGCGATGCTCGGCTGGGGATCCGCGCCGGTGATCCTGGGCGCGTCCGCGATCGCGATCCTGATCGCGGTGCTCGGCCACGACTGGCTGCACCGGATCTTCCGCTGGTGCTTCTGGATCTGCCTGCCGCTCTATCTCGCGGTCAGCGTCGCGATCGCGATCGGGCACGTGCCGGCCGCGCACCCGCCGAGCGGCGGCTTCGCGTGGCCGGCGTTCATCGCGCAGTTCGCCGCGAGCGCGGGCTACAACCTCACCTACGCGCCGTCGATCTCCGACTACTCGCGCTACCTGCCGCGCAGCACCCGCCCCGGCCGGCTGATCGCCGCGGTGTTCGCGGGCGCGACCTCCTCGGCGATCTGGCTGATCGCGCTCGGCGCGTGGCTCGCGACCCGGCTCGGTGCGGCCGACGGGCTGCTCGCGCTGCACGACGCGGGCAACGCGCTGTTCACGGGGTTCGGCGTCACGCTCGGGCTCGCGTCGGTCGCCGCGCTGGTCGCGACGATGGGCCTGAATGCGTACAGCGGGATGCTGACCGTGGTCACCGCGGCGAACTCGCTGTTCGGCCTGCGGCCGAGCTTTCGGCTGCGGATCGGCGCAATCCTCGCGCTCGCCGCGGCCTGGAGCGCGGTCGCGTTCGCGCTGTCGATGGACGCGATCGGACTGCTGTTCGCGACCCTGACGGTGATGTTCTACCTGCTGGTGCCGTGGACCGCGGTGAACCTGACCGATTACTTCTTCGTGCGCCGCGGCCGCTACGCGATCACGGACCTGTTCGACCCGCGCGGGATCTATGGCGCGTGGGGCTGGCGGGGGCTCGTGCCGTACATCGCGGGGTTCGCCGTGACCTGGCCGTTCTTCGTGCTGCCCGGGATCTACGTGGGTCCCGCCGCGCGCGCGCTCGGCGGCCTCGACGTCGGCTGGCTCGCGGGGCTCCTGGTCTCGGGCGGCAGCTACCTGTGGCTCAGCCGCTCGTTCGACCCGGCGACCGAGCGGGCCGCGATCGCCGCGAGCGAACGGGTGCTCGCCCGCGGTGGCCCGACCGGCTGAGGCGCGCCGGGCTCAGCCGTCGAGGTCGGCGGCGGCGGGGATCCACCATCCGCGGCCGCGGGGCGTCTCGACGTACTCCGGCCAGCGATAGTCGATCGGCGGCGCGAAATCCGGCGGCAGGAGCGGGTCGATCCGCCGCTCCCCGCCGGTGCGCTCCGCGAATTCCCGGCGCGCCGCCTCGCGCACCGCCGCGTCCGTCAGCACGTCGAGGAGCGTCGCCGCGATCGTCTTGCCGGCGACCTGGACCGTCGGGTCGATGCACGGCGCGAGTCCGCCGAGCGCGTTCGCGACCCAGGGCGGGTAGCCCGGGTGTCCGGGCGGGGTCTTTAGCATCGGCCGGGCGACGTACAGGCGCACGGTCGGCGCGTACCAGGTCATCTCGACGTAATCGTCCGAGGTCCAGTTCGTCTGCCAGGCCGGCATCTGCGTGCGCAGCTCGCGTTCGGCCTCGCGCGGATCGATCAGCCGCTCGCAGGCCGGCAGGAACGGCGAGTCCATCGGTTCGATCGAGAGCTTGCGCTGGATCTCGCGCGCGAGTCGCCGCGCCTCCTCGTCGTAGCGCGGTGGGCCGACCTCGGCGAGGTTGCGGTACGCGAGGTCCGCGAGCACGTGGTTCGCGACTCCCGGGCGGGTGCGCGACACCCAGCGCTTCACGACCCGGCAGTGCGCGGTCGCGGCGGCGTGGTCGGCATTGCGGTCGAGCACCTCGAGGATCGCATTCGCCATCCCGAGATCCGGCGTGCGCCACGCATAGACGATCTGCGCGAGCTGTGCGGGGAGGTTGTCCGCGGTCGCCTGGCCGGCGCTCAGGATCGCCTCGTTCAACGACCAGCCGCCGGTATGCGCGAGCATCGACTCGAGCGTCGCCTTGCCGAGCGAGAACATCGTGAACAGCGCGACGTTCGCGCCCGGCGCGCGCGCCGCGGAGTGCGCCGCCGGGATCGGGCTGTCGCCCGCGGCCTGCGCCCAGGTCTCCGGCGCGTCGCACACAAAGGAATACACCCGGCTCGCATACGCGCCGCAGTGCGTGTCCCAGCGGGTCGTATTGCACAGCGGGAGCATGTAGAACGGATGATAGCTCACGATCGCATCGATCCCGTCGTAGTAGCCACGCAGGCCGTGCACGAGCTTCGAGCCCTGTACCTTCTCGGCCGGTTCGCCGAAGAACCGCAAGGTCCCGCCGATCCCGTGCGCGCGCATCGCGGCCTGGGCCGCGAGGATCCCGGCGAGCGCGCCGATCCCGAGGGCGGAGTGCGGATCGGTGTGCCCGGGCGCGTGCGAGGAGAGCCCCGCGCGCGGCGCGCGCTCGGTCGCCGCCGCCTGGCAGTTGCCCGGTACCGCATCGTATTCGGCGTAGCCCGCGACGGTCGCGCCAGGGCCGTTCGACCAGCGCGCCGCGAACGCGGTCGGCATCCCGCCGCTCCCGGCCTCGACCTCGAAGCCCGCCTCGCGCAGGCGCTCGACGAACCACTCGGCGGAGCGGTACTCCCGCCACGCCGGCTCCGCATACTCCCAGATCGTCCGGTGCCACTCGGACAGGGTCGCGCGATGGTGTTCGATCCAGTCGAAGGCGGTGCGCTTGAAGCTCACGGGGTCACTCCGATGCCGCACCCTGCAGGGCACGACGGGCGCGGTGTCAGCGCGCCTTTTTCCTCTTCCTGTGGGGCTTGTCGGCGTCGCCGTCGCCGCCGATCTCGTAGTCGTCGAAGTCGCTGAGGAGCTCCGCGGTGCGCCGCTCCTCCATCACCCGCTCGAGGCGTCGCCACGCGGGCTCGCCGCCCTTCGGGCCACGGCGTCGCTGCGACTCGACGTCGCGGATGATGTGCTCGACGTCCTCCTCGCCGCCGACTTCCGTTCCCTCGCCGTCCTCTTCCTCGAACTCGTCGGATTCGGGCTTCTCGGTCATGGGATCGGGACCTTGCGATGATCGATCGTCACGCGCGCGTTTGTATCCCAAAACGCGGCGCGCGTGCAATACCTCGGCGGCTACTTGACGAGATCGTTGAGCTCGAATATCGGCAGGAGCAATGCGATCACGATGAACATCACGATCGCGCCCATGAAGACGACCATGAACGGCCCGAGCAGGTTCGTCATCGTCGCGATCAGCCCGTCCATCTCGCGCTCCTGATTCACCGCCGCCCGCTCGAGCATGTTCTCGAGCTCGCCGCTCGCCTCGCCGCTCGAGATCAGATGGATCATCATCGGCGGGAACAGCTTGTGCACCGCGAGCGACTTGCCGATCGGCGCGCCCTCGCGCACCCGTGCTGCGGTGTCGAGCACCGCCTGCTTCATCGGCTGGTTGTTCACCACGTCGGCCGCGATCCGCAGTGCCTCGAGCACCGGCACCGCGCTCGCGGTCAGGATGCTCAAGGTGCGCGCGAAGCGTGCGGTGTTCAAGCCCCGGATCAGTTTGCCCGCGAGCGGCACGCGCAGCAGGAAGCGGTCGAAGCGCAGCCGTGCGTCGGGGCGCTTGACCCAGCGCGCGAACCCATAGCCCGCGGCGCCGATCGCCGCGAGACCGACGATCCAGTAGTGGCGCACCACGTGGCTCGCGCCGATCAGGATCCGCGTCGCGAGCGGCAGCTGCGTGTGCTCGGACTGGAACACCGCGACGACCTGCGGGACCACGTAGGCGAGCAGGAACGAGACGATCGCGAACGACAGCACCACGAGCACGATCGGATAGACGAGCGCGTTGCCGACTTCCTGGCCCATCGCCTGGCGCGACTCGGTGAAGTCGGCGAGCCGCTCGAGCACGTGATCGAGGCGCCCCGACTGCTCGCCGGCCGCGACCGTCGCGCGGTAGATCTCGGGGAACGCCTGCGGAAAGTCGCGGAAGCCGTCCGCGAGCGGGTGACCCTCGACGACCTTGCTGCGCACGCCGAGCACGATCCGCTGCACGCGCGGCTTCTCGGTCTGCTCGGCGACCGCCTGGAGCGACTCGTCGAGGGGGAGGCCCGAGCGCACCAGGGTCGCGAGCTGGCGGGTCAGCATCGCGAGGTCGAGCTGGGATATCCCGCGGCGCATCAGCGGATGCGCGCGGCCGCGCTTGTGCTCGCTCTGGGTGGCCTCCTGGATCTGCACCGGGAGGAGCTGGCGGTCGCGCAGCAGCTGGCGCACGTGCTTCGGCGTGTCGCCCTCGATCAGCCCGCGTCGCTCCTTGCCGTCGGCGTCGAGCGCGGTGTACTCGAACGCGCCCATCAATCCTCGCGGGTCACGCGCAGCACTTCCTCGAGCGTCGTCTCGCCGGCGAGCACCTTGCGGCGGCCGTCGTCGCGGATCCCCGGCCCGCGGGTGCGGGCATAGCGCTCGAGTTCCTGCTCGGAGGCGCCGTCGTGGATCATCGCGCGCATGTGATCGTCGACCGCGATCAGCTCGTAGATCCCGGTCCGGCCGCGGTAGCCGCTCCCGGGCTCGCTGCTCGGGCGACAGATCTCCACGGGACCGGCGGTCTCGCCGAGGTTCAGGAGCCGCCGCTCGTGCTCGCCCGCGAGGAAACGCTCCTTGGTCTCGGGGTTCAGCGAGCGCACGAGCCGCTGCGCGAGCACGCCGATCAGGCTCGAGGACAGCAGGAACGGCTCGATCCCCATGTCGCGCAGGCGCGTGACCGCGCCGACCGCGGTGTTCGTGTGGAGCGTCGAGAGCACGAGGTGGCCGGTGAGGCTCGCCTGCACCGCGATCTGCGCGGTCTCGAGGTCGCGGATCTCGCCGACCATCACGACGTCGGGGTCCTGGCGCAGGATCGCCCGCAGCCCGCGCGCGAAGGTCATCTCGACCTTGGTGTTCACCTGCGTCTGGCCGATCCCGTCGATGTAGTACTCGATCGGGTCCTCGACCGTCATCACGTTGCGGGTGTTGTCGTTGATCCGCTCGAGCGCCGCGTACAACGTCGTCGTCTTGCCCGAGCCGGTGGGGCCGGTGACCAGGATGATCCCGTGCGGCTTGTGGATGATCTCGTCCATCAAGGCCTGGGTGGCCGGATCCATGCCGAGCGAGGTGAGCTCGATCCGACCGGCCTGCTTGTCGAGGAGTCGCAGCACGACCCGCTCGCCGTGTCCCGACGGCAGCGTCGAGACGCGCACGTCGACCGCGCGTCCCGCGATCCGCAGGCTGATCCGGCCGTCCTGCGGCAGGCGGCGCTCGGCGATGTCGAGCTTCGACATCACCTTGATGCGCGAGACCACGAGCGGTGCGACCGCGCGCTTGGTCTGCAGCACCTCGCGCAGCACCCCGTCGACGCGGAACCGGATCACCAGACGGTTCTCGTACGGCTCGATGTGGATGTCGGACGCGTTCTCCTTCACCGCCTGGGTGAGGAGCGCGTTGATCAGCCGGATGATCGGTGCCTCGTCGTCGCTCTCGAGCAGGTCCGAGGACTCCGGGATGTCCTCGGCGAGGTGCGCGAGGTCCTCGTCGCCGTCGAGCCCCTCGAGCATCTGCATCGCGGCGCCCGAGCCCGACTCGTACGCCGCGCGCAGCAGCGCATCGAACGTCTCCGCCGGCACGCGGGTGAGCTTCAGCGGCCGGCCGACGAACCGACGCACCTCGGCGAGCGCGAGCGGGGTCGCGCCCGGCCGGTAGACCGTGTCGGCGACGCCGTCGACGACCCCGCGCACGAGCACGCCGTGGCGCTTCGCGAACGGGAACGCGA
>JAGWPU010000133.1 GCA_028870355.1 Gammaproteobacteria bacterium
CGCCCGATACGCGCAGCCGCCGGCGCTCGGATCGGGCGACGCGTCGATCGCCGCCGCGTCGATCGCGGGCCCGGCGGCCGGCGTCGGGTCGACGGCCGCTGCCGCCCCCGGACGCGGCAACCGCGGCACCGCCGCGAGCAGCGCCCGCGTGTACGGATGCCGGGGCGCGGCGAACAGCGCCTCCCGGGTCGCGGTCTCGAGCAGGCGCCCGCGGTACATCACGAGCACGCGGTGACTCAGCTGGCGCACGACCGAGAGGTTGTGGCTGATGAACAGCAGCGCGATGCGCGAGTCGCGCTGCAGGTCCGCGAGCAGGTTCACGATCTGACCCTGGATCGACACGTCGAGCGCGCTGACCGGTTCGTCGCACACCAGCAGCTGCGGCCCGCTCATCATCGCGCGCGCGATCCCGATCCGCTGGCATTGCCCGCCGCTGAACTCGTGGGGATAGCGGTGCAGCGCGCCGGCGCCGAGGCCGACCCGCTCGAGCATCCGCAGCACGCGCGCGCGGCGCGCGGCGCGGTCGAGCGCGGGCTCGAAGATGCGCAGCGGCTCCTCGACCGTCTCGACGACCGTCATCCGCGGATCGAGGCTCGCGACCGGATCCTGGAACACGATCTGCATCCCGCGGCGCTGCTCGCGCAGCCGGCGACGATCCCAGCACAGCAGATCCTCGCCGCGCCACAGGACCTGGCCGCTCGCGACCGGCACCAGGCGCAGGATCGCGCGCGCGAGCGTCGACTTGCCGGAACCGGACTCGCCGACGAGACCGAGCGTCTCGCCGGCCTGAAGCGAGAACCCGACGTCGTCGACCGCGACCACGCGCTCGCGCGCCGCGAAGCCGCGGGCGGCACGGTACTCGACCCGCAGCGCGCGCGCCTCGAGGAGCGGCGTCGGCGAGAGCGCGGCGCTCATGCGGACAGTGGCGCGTGGCACGCGAAGCGGCGGCCGTCGTCGAGCGCGACCATCGCCGGGTCTTCGCGCCGGCAGCGCTCGACCGCGCGATCGCAGCGCGAGACGAACGGACAGCCCGGGAACCGCTCCGTCGCACCGGGCGGCTGACCGGGCAAGGTCGCCATCCGCGCGGGGATCGGCCCGTCGGGGTTCGGCGCGCAGGCGATCAGCGCCGCCGTGTACGGGTGGCGGGGACCGCGGAACAGCGCGTCGGCCGGGGCTTCCTCGACGACGCGCCCGGCGTACATCACGACGATCCGCGCCGCGAGCCCGGCGACGACCGCGAGATCGTGGCTCACCAGCAGGATCGCCATCCGCCGTTCCCGGCGCAGCCGCGCGAGCAGCTCGAGCACCTGCGCCTGCACGGTCACATCGAGCGCGGTCGTCGGCTCGTCGGCGATCAGCAGCTGCGGCTCGCACAGCAGGCTCGTCGCGATCAGCACCCGCTGGCGCATCCCGCCGGACAGCTCGTGAGGATACCGCCGCAGGCAGCGATCCGGATCGCTGATGCCGACGTGGGCGAGCATCGCGCGCGCGGCCTCGCGCGCCGCCGGCCCGGAGACCCGGCGGTGATGAACCAGCACCTCGGCCATCTGGGTGCCGATCCGCAGGTGTGGCGTCAGCGCGGTCTGCGGATCCTGGAACACCATCGCGATGCGCTCGCCGCGCACCGCGCGCACCGCGTCGCCGGGCGCGCCGGCGAAGCGCACCACGCCGTCGCGGCGCGCGTTCGGCGGCAGCAAGCCCAACACCGCGAGGCACAGCTGGGTCTTGCCGGAACCGGACTCGCCGACGATCCCGACGCATTCGCCGGCGTCGACGCGCAGCGATACGTCCCGGACCGCCTCGACCTGTCCGCCGCGGCCGGCATACGCGACCCGCAGCCGCTCGACCTCGAGAATCGGCTCCCGGCTCACGGCTCACCGACGTCGAGTGCATCGCGCAGCGCGTCGCCGAGCACGTGGAACGAGATCAGCAGGATCGCGAGCACCGCGCTCGGAATCAGCAGCATCCACGGCGCCGACTCCATCTCGGTCGCGCCCGATGCGATCAGGGTGCCGAGGCTCGCCTGCGGCTCCTGGATCCCGAGGCCGAGAAAGCTCAGGAAGCTCTCGAACAGGATGATCTGCGGCACCGTCAGCGCCGCGTACACGACCACGGGTCCGATCACGTTCGGCACCACGTGCCGGAACAGGATCCGGACCGGTCCCGCGCCCGCCGCGGCGGCCGCCTCGACGAACTCGCGCTCGCGGATCGCCATCGCCTGGCCGCGGACGATCCGCGCCATCGTCAGCCAGCCGATCGCGCCGATCGCCGCGAACAGCAGATACTCGCTGCGACCGAACACGACGGTGAGCAGGATCACGAAGAAGATCAGCGGCAGCCCGCTCAGGATCTCGATCACGCGCATCATCAGGTGATCGACGCTGCCGCCGGCATAGCCCGCGACCGCACCGTACACGATCCCGACGACCAGGCTCACGAGCGTCGCGAGCAAGCCGACCGCGAGCGAGATCCGCGTGCCGAGCAGGGTCCGCACGAACAGGTCGCGCCCGAGCGGATCGGTTCCCCACCAGTGCGCATGGAGGAGCCCCGGCGGCATCGCGAGGCACGACCAGTCGATCGCGTCGTAGCGATTCGGGTTCAGGTACGGTCCGAGGATCGCGAGCGCGATCAGGAGCAGCAGCGCGGACGCCGCCCCGATCGCCGCTCGCGAGCCACGCAGCCGCTGCAACGCATCGCGCCACAGCCCTCCGGCGCGCGCGGCGGCTTCGTCGGCGAGCGCGTTCATGCCTGGAGCCGCACGCGCGGGTCGAGCACCGCGATCAGCACGTCGACGACGAGCCCCATCGAGATCAGCAGCGTGGAGTACACGATCACCATACCGAGCACGAGCGTGTAATCGCGGTTCAACGCGCCCTGGACCAGATACCGGCCGATCCCGGGGAGTCCCGCGATCGTCTCGACGACCAGGGAACCGGTCATCGTCATCGCGACCGCCGGCGCGAGATAGCTCGCGACCGGGATCAACGCCGGACGCAGCGCGTGCCTCAGCACGATGGTGCGCATCGGCAGGCCCTTCGCGAACGCGGTGCGCACGTAGGCGCTGCGCATCACCTCGATCATGCTCGCGCGCGTCAGGCGCGCGATGTACGCGAGCGGCGGCAGGCACAGGGTCACGACCGGCAGCACGTAATCGCGGATCGAGGTCGGGTCCCAGCCCGCGACCGGCAGCCAGTGCAACTCGATCCCGAACAGCAGCCCGAGCGCCGGCAGCAGCACGAACGAGGGCACCGCGATCGCGACGACCGACAGGCCGACCGTCGCATGGTCGATCCAGCGCCCGCGGTACAGCGCCGCGACCACGCCGACGCCGACGCCGCCGGCGAGCGCGAGCGCGATCGCGATCGCCCCGAGGGTCGCGCTCACCGGAAAGCCCTCGCGGATCAGTTCCGTCACGCTGAAGTCCTTGTAGCGGAACGAGGGGCCGAAGTCCCCGTGTGCGAGATCGTCGAGGTAGGTCGCGTACTGCGCCCACAGCGGCCGATCGAGCCCGTAGGCGGCATTCAGGTTCGCGACCACGTCGGCGGGCAGCGCCCGCGCCTGGTCGAACGGGCCTCCCGGGGCGAAGCGGATCAGGAAGAACGAGATCGTCACGATCGCGAGCAGGGTGGGCAGCGCGCCGAGCACGCGAACGAACAGGTAGCGGATCATCGGCATGCGTCGATCGAGTGTAACCACTGCCCGCAGGGTGGACAAGGCGCGACCGCGCCCCTACACTGGCCCGCCGCCCTCGGCGCCCGAACCGCTTGGATTTCCCGGCCGCGGCGTCGCTCCGGATCAATTCCGCGACGCGTCCGGGACCGTCCGGATGGTGCGACTTTCTGGCAAAATTGCCCGATCGCGTAAGGAGTGAAGATGAAGAAGATCATGGTCTGCATCAAGCGCGTCGTCGACTACAACGTCCGCGTGCGCGTGAAACCCGACGAGACCGGCGTGATGCTCGAAGGCGTGAAGATGAGCGTGAACCCGTTCGACGAGATCGCGCTCGAGGAGGCGCTGCGCATCAAGGAGCGCGGCACGAACGCCGAGGTCGTCGCGGTCAGCATCGGCGTCGCCGATACCCAGCAGCAGTTGCGCACCGCGCTCGCGATGGGCGCGGATCGCGCGATCCTGGTGCAGACCGAG
>JAGWPU010000134.1 GCA_028870355.1 Gammaproteobacteria bacterium
CGCGCCGTTCGCGCAGCGGCGGGATCTCGATCCGGATCACGTTGAGCCGATGCAGCAGGTCTTCGCGGAACAATTCGGAGCGCACGCGCGCCTCGAGATCCTGGTGGGTCGCGGCGATCACGCGCACGTCGACGCGGACCGGGGTCTGGCCGCCGACGCGGTAGAACTCGCCCTCGGCGAGCACCCGCAGCAGGCGCGTCTGCAGCGCCGGCGACATGTCGCCGATCTCGTCGAGGAACAGGGTGCCACGGTCGGCCTGCTCGAATCGGCCGCGGCGCTGCGCATCGGCGCCGGTGAACGCGCCTCTTTCGTGGCCGAACAGCTCGCTCTCGAGAAGGTCGGCGGTAAACGCCGCAGTGTTCAGCGCGACGAAGGCCTTGGTCGCCCGCGGGCTGTGCCGGTGCAGCGCGCGTGCGACGAGTTCCTTGCCGGTGCCCGACTCGCCGGTGATCAGCACCGTCATGCTCGACCGGGACAGCCGGCCGATCGCACGGAACACGCGCTGCATGCTCGCCGCGTGGCCGAGCAGCTCCGGCATCGCCCGCCGGGCCGCCTCGCCATCGCGGTCGCCGTCGGCCGCGTGCGTCGCATGGCTCGCCGCACGGCGCACCAGGGCGACCGCCTGATCGATGTCGAACGGCTTCGGCAGGTACTCGAACGCGCCGCCCTGATAGGCGGCGACGGCCGCATCGAGGTCCGAATGCGCGGTCATCACGATCACCGGCAAGGCCGGCCGCGAAGCGCCGATCTCCTTCAGCAGCTCGAGTCCGCTGCGACCCGGCATCCGGATGTCGGTCATCAGCACGTCCGGCGCGGCGCCGCGCAGTGCCTCGAGCGCCGCGAGCGCCGTCTCGAAGGATCGAGCGATCATGCCGTCCGCCTTCAGCGCCTTCTCGAGTACCCAGCGGATCGACGCATCGTCGTCGACCAGCCATACGGTCAGGGGCTTCGCGTTCATTCGACGTCCATCGGCAACGACAGCGTGAAGACCGTGCGCCCCGGTGCGCTGTCGAACTCGATCAGGCCGCCGTGGCGGGTCACGAGGTCCTGGGCGATCGCGAGACCGAGACCCGAGCCGCCGTCGCGTCCCGAGACGAGCGGATAGAAGATCGTGTCCCGGATCTCCGGCGGGACGCCCGGGCCGTTGTCCTCGAACTGGATCGACGCGACGACCCGATGGCGCTGCGCGCCGAGCGTCACGTTGATCGCCGCCCGCGTGCGCAACACCAGGCGTGCACCGTCCGCCGCGGCGGACTCGAGCGCCTGCAACGCATTGCGACCGAGGTTCAGCATCGCCTGGATGATGTGGTTCGGATCCACCGTGAGCGTCGGGAGGCTGGGATCGTAGTCGCGGTCGATCGCGATCCGGGGGGAGGCTTCACCGCGCAGCAGCCGATACACGCGCTCGAGCATCTCGTGCACGTTCACGGCCTGCTTCGACGGGGGCCGCCCGGGCCCGAGCAACGCGTCGAGGAGTCCCGCGAGCCGATCCGCCTCGCTGATGATCACGCGCGTGTACTCCCGCAGCGCCGGATCGAGCAGCTCGCGTTCGAGGAGCTGCGCGGCACCGCGCAGGCCGCCGAGCGGATTCTTGATCTCGTGCGCCAGCTGACGAATCATCAGCCGGCTGCCGCCGAGCTGCGCGAGGAGTGCCGTTTCGCGGATCCGCCGGCGGTGCTGGGTGATGTCCTCGATCTCGAGGAGCAGACGGATCTCGGCGCCGAGCGTCGCGACCGTCGCCGCGCAGGCGAGGATCCGCTCCGCGCCGGCCGGCTCCTGCCAGGTCAGCTCCCGCTGCACGATCTCCTCGCCGCGCCGCGCGAGCGCGCGTTCGAGCAGCGCCGCGAGCAGATCCGCGCCACGCAACAATTCGCCGATCGGCCGACCGAGCGCCTGACTCGCGCCGAGGCCGAGCAGGGTCTGCGCGGCCGCATTCAGGTCGGCGACGCGCAGCTCGGCATCGAGCACGAACACGCTGGTGAGCAGCGCATCGAGGATTTCGGCGCGATCCACCGGTGTGGCCGCGCGCGCTTCAGCGGCCATCGGCCCCGCCGCTGCGAGTGCCCGCGGTCAGTGCGGGTGGTGGTGGGGATTCAGGATCGACGACCGATGCATGTAGAACGCGACGTTCGCACTGTTCAAGGTGTCGCCGCTCTCGCGATCGATCGCGGTCGCGACCAGATCGTAGGCGCCGCGCGGCAGGTCCGGCAACGAGAAGCCGAGCTGATTCGCGTACGCGCCGAGGGCCTCGCCGTTCAGGGTCCAGCGGATTTCGTCGCTCGGCCGCAGCGCCGGCTGCATCGTCAGGTGCACGGGGACCGCCTCGCTGAAGAACGACTGTTCGCGGGTCGGCGAGTCGATCGTGAAGTGCTGGTACGGAACCGGGGACGCGCTGTGAGGCGCGGCGGGGACCGACGGCGTGCGCACCGCCGGTACCACGTCGACGTCGAGCTGGATCTTCTGGGCCCCGGGCGCCGGGTGGTCGGAAAAATGCACGACCCCCGCCGGATCGGTCCACTTGTAGATCGTCGACGCCGGGCACGCGCTCGTCGCGAGGACCCCAGCTGCGATCAGGTTGCGCCACCGGTGCATGATCCGAGAGCATAGCGCCATCGCCCTCCATCACCAAGCCGCGGGGTGACGGCGGTGTGACCGCCGTCACCCTTTGGGTGAGCGCCTGCGGACAGCGTCGAGCGCGCGGTCAGAGGCTGTAGTACATCTCCATCTCGATCGGGTGCGTCGTCATCCGCAGCCGCGTGACTTCCTTCATCTTGAGATCGATGTAGGCGTCGATCAGATCGTCGCTGAACACGCCGCCGACCTTCAGGAACGCCCGATCCCGGTCGAGGTACTCGAGCGCCATGTCGAGGGAATGGCAGACGGTCGGGATCTTCTTGTCCTCTTCCGGCTCGAGATCGTACAGATCCTTGTCGGCCGCATCGCCCGGATGGATCTTGTTCTGGATCCCGTCGAGACCCGCGAGCAGCATCGCGGCGAAGGCGAAATACGGGTTCGCGGTTGCGTCGGGGAAACGCACCTCGATGCGCCGCGCCTTCGGGTTCGAGACCCACGGAATCCGGATCGACGCGGAGCGGTTGCGGGCCGAGTACGCGAGCTTCACCGGTGCCTCGAAGCCGGGCACGAGCCGCTTGTAGCTGTTCGTGCTCGCATTGGTGAACGCGTTCAGCGCGCGCGCGTGCTTGATGATCCCGCCGATGTAGTAGAGCGCGAGGTCCGACAGGCCGCCGTACTTGTCGCCGGCGAACAGCGCCTTGCCGTCCTTCTGCAGCGACTGGTGCACGTGCATGCCACTGCCGTTGTCGCCGACGATCGGTTTCGGCATGAACGTGAGCGTCTTGCCATAGCCGTGCGCGACGTTCTGCAGCGCGTACTTGAGGATCTGGACCTCGTCGGCCTTCTTGGTCAGCGTATTCGCGGCGACGTTGATCTCGCCCTGGCCGGCGGTCGCGACCTCGTGGTGATGCACCTCGAACTTCAGGCCCATTTCCTCGCAGGCTTGCGACATCGCGGTGCGGATGTCCTGTTGCGAATCGGTCGGCGGCACGGGAAAGTAGCCGCCTTTCACGCCCGGACGGTGGCCCTTGTTGCCGTCCTCGTAGGTCTTTCCGGAATTCCAGGCGCCCTCGTAGGAATCGACCTGGTACGCGCAGCCGTTCATCGACGAGCTCATCGTCACGTTGTCGAAGATGAAGAACTCGTTCTCCGGCCCGAACAGCGCGGAATCGGCGATCCCGGTCGATTTCAGGTACGCCTCCGCGCGCTTCGCGAGCGAGCGCGGATCGCGGCCGTAGCCCTGCATCGTGGTCGGCTCGATCACGTCGCAGCGCAGGTTCACGGTGGTCTCTTCGAAGAACGGATCGATCACCGCGGTCGCCGGATCCGGCATCAGGATCATGTCCGACTCGTTGATGCCCTTCCACCCGGCGATCGACGACCCGTCGAACATCTTGCCGTCCTGAAAGAATCCCTCGTCGACGAGGCGCGTCGGAATCGTTACGTGCTGTTCCTTGCCGATCGTGTCGGTAAAGCGCAGATCGGCGAACTTGGCATCTTTTTCCTGAATCAATCGAATGACGTCAGCGGGAGTCATGATTCTCCTCCGTGGGCGGTGTTCGGCATCAATAGGGCCCGGCCAGGGCCCGGGGTGCTCCGGTAATGCATGCGCCGTGCCACATCATGGGGCATCCAGGATCAAGCGCTTACGGTCGCCGGGTCATCAGGATCGCGCGATCATGCACCGATTGAGGGCGTGATGCCAGGGGCGCGCCTCCTTTTGGCGCATCGCGGCCGACCGGAACCGGTGCCCACCGCGATGGTCCGCGCGCGGGGCACGAGCCCGCGAGGCTCGCTATACTTGGCCGCTTTGCGACCGAGCGCTCCCATGCCGAAAGCCGCCGCGCCCCCACGAACGTTTCAGGATCTGATCTTTGCGCTGCAGCGTTACTGGTCGGACCAGGGCTGCGTGGTGATGCAGCCCTACGACATGGAGGTCGGTGCCGGGACGTTCGCACCCGCGACGTTCCTGCGGGCGGTCGGTCCGGAGCCCTGGAATGCGGCCTACGTGCAGGCCTCGCGCCGGCCGACCGACGGCCGCTACGGCGACAATCCGTTCCGTCTGCAGCACTACTACCAGTTCCAGGTGGTGATGAAGCCGTCGCCGCGCGACTTCCAGGCGCTCTACCTGGGGTCGCTGCGCGCGCTCGGCTTCGATCTGCTGACCCACGACATCCGCTTCGTCGAGGACAACTGGGAATCGCCGACGCTCGGCGCCTGGGGGCTCGGATGGGAGGTGTGGTTGAACGGGATGGAGATTACCCAGTTCACGTACTTCCAGCAGGTCGGCGGGATCGATTGCCGACCGGTGATGGGCGAGATCGCCTACGGGCTCGAGCGCCTCGCGATGTACATCCAGGGCGCCGAGAGCATCTTCGACATCGTCTGGACCCACGGGCCGGGTCGCCCGGTGACCTATGGCGACGTGTACCACCAGAACGAGGTCGAGCAATCGGCTTACAACTTCGAGAAGGCGGACGTCGCCGAACTGCGGCATGCGTTCGACGCGGCGGAAGCAGCCTGCGGGCGGCTGATCGCCGACAAGCTGGTGCTGCCCGCCTACGAGCGGATGCTCGAGGCGTCGCACACCTTCAATCTGCTCGACGCGCGTCGCGCGGTCTCGGTCACGGAGCGCCAGCGATACATCCTGCGGGTGCGCGCACTCGCCCGCGCGGTCGCCGAAGGCTATCGCGATGCCCGCGAGGCGCTCGGCTTCCCCCTGTGCCGGCGTGACGGCGAAGGGCAGGTGGCGTGATGGCGACCCGGGACCTGGTCTTCGAATTGCTCACCGAGGAGCTGCCGCCGCGCAGCCTCGAGTCCCTGTCGATCGCGCTCGCGGACGCGTTCGCGAGCGGCCTCGACGCAGCAGCCATCGGTCATGGCCCGATCCGGCGGTACGCAACGCCGCGACGACTCGCGGTGCTGGTCGAGCGGTGTGCGGAGCGTCAACCCGACCGTCCGATCGAGCGGCGCGGGCCGCCGCGCACGGCGGCGTACACCGCGGACGGCGCGCCGACGCAAGCCGCGCTCGCGTTCGCGCGCAGCTGCGGGGTTGCGGTCACGGACCTCGTCGAGATCGCGAACGAGAAGGGCACCTGGCTCGGCTATCGGGGAATCGAGCCCGGCGCAGCGACCATCGACCGCCTCGGGGCGATCGCCGAACGGGCGGTTGCCGCGATTCCCGCGCCGCGGCGGATGCGCTGGGGCGCCGGTGAGGTCGAGTTCGTCCGTCCGGTCCACCGGGTCGTGATGCTGTTCGGCGACGAGGTCGTGCCGTGCACGATCCTCGGCCTGCCCGCCGGCCGCGAGACCGAAGGTCATCGTTTCCACGCGCCGCGACCGATCCGCCTGCGTTCGCCCCGCCGTTACTCCGGGAGCTTGCGCCGCGCGAAGGTGCTCGCGGACTTCGAGGAGCGCCGGCAGCGCATTCGCGCGGAGGTCACGACCGCGGCCGAGCGGACCGGGGGCCGCGCGCTGATCGACGCCGCCTTGCTCGACGAGGTCACCGCGCTCGTCGAATGGCCGGTCGCGGTGGTCGGACGATTCGAGGAACGCTACCGGCGCCTGCCGCGCGAGGTGATCGTCGCGACCGTCCAGGACCATCAGCGCTATTTTCCGATCGAGACACCGGACGGCGAGTTGAGCGCGAGCTTCGTCACGGTCGCGAATCTCGCCAGCCGCGATCCGGAGCGGGTTCGCGAGGGCAACGAACGGGTCGTTCGTCCCCGGCTCGCGGACGCGGAATTCTTCTGGAACCAGGACCGCAAGCGAGGCCTCGCGACCTGCGCGGCGCGCCTCGGCGAGGTCACGTTCCAGGGCAAGCTCGGCAGCTACGCGGACAAGACCGCGCGCGTGCGCACCCTCGCGATCGAGATCGAGCACGCGACCGGCGGCGGTGCAACCACGGTCGAGCGGGCCGCGACGCTCGCGAAAGCGGACCTGATGACTGCGATGGTCGGCGAGTTTCCGGAGCTGCAGGGCACGATGGGGCGCTACTACGCACTCGACGCCGGAGAGGAGCGGGCGGTCGCGGACGCGATCGAGGAACAGTACCGCCCACGGTTCGCGGGCGATGCGCTGCCGCGCACCGATGCGGGGCGCGCGCTCGCGCTCGCCGACAAGATCGACACGCTCGCCGGGATCTTCGCGATCGGCGAGAAGCCGACCGGCGCGAAGGACCCGTTCGGATTGCGACGCGCGGCGCTCGGCGTGCTGCGGATCGTGCTCGAGACGCCGCTCGACCTCGACCTCACGGCGCTCATCGAGCACGCGGTCGCGGCCCAGCCGGTGGTGCGGGCCGGGACGGTCGCCGAGGTGCTCGCGTTCATCACCGATCGGCTCCGCGGCGTGCTCGCGGAGCGCGTCGCCGGCGCGACCAGCGATGCGATCGAGGCGGTGCTCGCGGTTGCACCGCGCTCCCCGCTCGACGCCGAGGCCCGGCTGGTGGCGCTGCAGGGATTCCTGGCGAGCGCGGACGGCGCGGTCCTCGCCGCCGCGAACAAGCGGATCGCGAACCTGCTGCGCAAGGCGCCGGTCGCGACGGCCCGGCCCGTCGACCCGGCGGTGTTCGCCGAGCCCGCGGAGCATCGCCTGCACGAGCGCTACCGCGACGTCGCGCCGGACGTCGAACGCGCGCTGGCCGAGCGACGCTACGGGGACGCGCTCGGGGCGGCCCGCGCGCTGCGCGCGGACGTCGACGCGTTCTTCGATGCGGTGCTGGTGATGGACCCGGATCCGGCGCGCCGCGAGAATCGACTCGCGCTGTTGCGCGATCTGCACGCCCTGATCGGCGGCGTCGCGGATCTGTCGCGGCTGCCCGGCTGAGCGGCGCGCCCGATGCGCCAGCTGCGGTCGCTCCTGTTCACCGCGTACCTGATGCTGTCGGCGTGCGCGTTCGGGCTCGTGATGGCGGCGCTGTTCTTCCTGCCGCACCGGGTGCAGTTCGCGCTCGCGCGCACCTGGGCCCGCGGCGTGCTGTGGATGCTCGGCGCGCTGTGCGGACTGCGCTACGTCGTCGAGGGCGCCGAGCACCTGCCGGCCGGCAATCACGTCGCGATGAGCAATCACACCTCGGCGTGGGAGACGGTCGCGTTCTTCGTGCTCCTGCCGACGCAGGTCTGGGTGCTGAAACGCGAACTGCTGTGGATCCCGTTCGTCGGCTGGGGATTGCGGCTGCTGAAGCCGATCGCGATCGACCGCGGCGCGGGCCATCGGGCGGTGAGCCAGGTCGTCGAACAAGGCCAGGCGCGCCTCGATGACGGGCTGTGGATCGTGATCTTCCCGGAGGGCACCCGCGTGCTCCCCGGCCAGCAGCGCAAATACGGGGCCAGCGGCGCGATGCTCGCGATCGCCTCCGGGCGCAAGATCGTACCGATCGCGCACGATGCGGGCGAGTATTGGCCGAGGCGCGGCTTGCTGAAGAAGCCGGGGCTGATCCGGGTCGTGATCGGGCCGCCGATCGATCCCGCCGGCAAGGAGCCGCGCGCGTTGACCGAGGAGATCAGAGCGTCGATCGAATCCCAATCGGCTAAGATCGCGGCGGCGAAATAGGCGTCACCGCAGGATTCGGGGCGATCGTCACCGGCGGGAGGAGAAAGATGCAGGATCTGCGGCACGTCGCACTCGGGGCCCTCCTCGTCTGGATGCTGGTCGATTCGATCGCCGTGTTCCGGTGGAAGACCGCCGCCTCGGAGAACCGCGATCGCCGCTCGCTCGGGGTGCTGATGCTGCTGAGCCCGATCGTGATCTCTCTCGCGATCCATTGGGCGTTCGCGCCCGGGGCCCGCGCGCCGACGACGACCTGGCTGCCGTGGATCGGACTCGGCGTGATGGCGAGCGGCATCGCGCTGCGATTCCGCTCGATCGCCGCGCTCGGTGAATTCCACACGCCGAACGTCGCCATACGGGCGCAGCACCGCTTGATCGAGCGGGGACCGTATCGCTACGTCCGGCATCCGAGCTATCTCGGTGCGCTGATCGGCTTCGACGGCTTCGGACTCGCGCTCGGCGACTGGCGGAGCTTCGCGCTGTTGCTGCTCGTGATGCCGTTGCCGTACCTGTTCCGCATCCGCGAGGAGGAAGCGGTGCTCGCCGCCGCGTTCGGCGAGCCATACCGCGCGTACCAACGGCGCACGAAGCGCTTGATCCCGGGGATCTACTGAGTGCGCCGCGACACCAGCACCCAGCCCAGCGCGGCCGACGCGAGCGCGAGCCCGTAGCCCCCGGCGGCCGTCAGCGACAGCCCGGCCGCGAGGCCCGACGCGGCACCGTGGACGCGAGCGGCGGTCACCGCGACGGCGGTCGGCCCGAGTCCCGCACCGATCGCGACGTTCAGGAAGAAGCTGATCGCCATCGCGAGTCCGCGGGACTGCGCCGGGACCAGGTCGAGAATCGCCGAGAAGCCGGCGGCCGTGACGATCCCGGATAGCGCGAAGTACGACGGCACCGCAGCCATCACGACGGGAAACCGGGGCGAGGCGATCAGCGCGGCGATCGGCAGGATCCCGGTCGCCGCGAGGATGCACACGCCGAGCTTGCGCGACAGTCCGCCGCGCGCCGCCGCACGATCCGCGAGCCAGCCCCCGAGCAGCACGCCGACGCCGAAAGCGATCGTCAGGTACAGCCCGAGCTGCACACCGACCCGGGCCGCGTCGCGGTGGAACTCACGGATCAGCAGCGTCGGCGCCCAGGCGCCGACCGCGTTGTCGACCAGCGAGGCCGCTGCGACCACGACGTAGATCGGCGCGACGAGCCGCAGCCGACGGCGATCCACCGGACGGTCGCGCGGTCCGCCCACCGCACCCGCGCCAGCCGTGGACGCCGCCCCGCGCCGCGCCGGCTCCCGGATCACGAAGATCGCCGCGGTCCACAGGAGTCCTGGCACACCGATCAGGATCAGCACGAGCCGCCAGGCCGCGAGCGTGGCAAGCGGCGTCGAGGCGAACACCCCGGCCTCGACCGCCTGAAGCACGCCGCCGCCGATCAGGATGGAGGCGCCGATGCCGATCGCGATCCCGCTGAGGAACGCCCCGACCGCGGTACCGCGCCGTGACGGCGGAAAGTAGTCGCTGATCAGCGAGATCGCCGCTGGCGACAGCACCGCCTCGCCGAGTCCGACGAACACCCGGCTCGCAAAGAGCTCATCGAAATTCCGGGACAGGCCGCAGGCGATCGTGCCCAGGCTCCAGACGGCGATACCGGCAACGATCAGATTGCGTCTCGACACCCGATCGGCGAGCCAGCCGAGCGGCAGGCCCGCGACGCCGTAGACGACTGCGAACGCGGTGCCGAGCAGCAGGCTCATCCGGGTATCGCCGATCGAGAGGTCGCGGCGGATCGGATCGACGAGGAGACTGAGCACCTGGCGGTCGGTATAGGAGACGATCGCGGTGCCGATCAGGATCGCGACGACCGTCCACGCATACCCGCGCGACGGATAGCCGCTGTCGCTGCCTTCCGTTGCCGCTACGTCCACGCTAATCGCGCCCGGCTCCGGACACCGCCCCCAGCCGTTCGGCCACGACCGCGCGTCGCGTCAGAAGTGCGCGGACAGATCGAGCCCGTAGGTGCGGGGCTGATTCGTCGCGACCCGGTTCAGGATCGAGATGTTCGCGGACAGCGCACCCGTGTCGGACAGGTACGCCCGGCGATTCGTCAGGTTGTCGATGAACAGCGTCGCGGCCCAGCGGCCGCTCTCGAGCCCGGCGCGCACACCGACGAGATCGTACGAGGGAAGCGTATTGCGAGTGAAGGTGATGTCCTGGACCGAGCCGTAGTAGCTATTGGTCGCGCGCGCGACGAACGCGAGCGCGCCGCGCCATGGCCGGCGGTACGAGAGGGTCGTGTTCGCGGTCCACTGCGGCACGTCGAGCAGGCGGTCGCCGGCGACGACGCCGGCGGCCGGCACCGTGGTCGAGTTGGTCGCGTGCGTGTAGCCGACGTTCTGCGAGATCAGCCAGTCCGCGGTCAGGTCGACCGCGAGCTCGAGCTCGGCGCCATAGGCCTTCGCCTTGCCCGCGTTGGTCGTGAACTTGTAGCCGCAACCCGGCGAGACCTGTTGCTGCACGTCGTTCCACAGCTCGTAGTAGACGTCGCTGTTCAGCGAGGCACGCCGGTCGAACAGCCGCGCCTTCTCACCGAGTTCGTAGCTCCAGACATTGTCCGGTCCGAACTGGGTCGGTGCCGGGGAGCACGGCGGCGGAATCGGCGAATTCGGCCCGCCCGGCCGGAATCCCTTCGCGATGTTCGCGTACACCGTGAGATTGCCGTTCGGAATGTACGCGAGGTTGACTTTCGGCGTGACGCCGGAGTTCGCGGCGAGGCCGTAGAGCGTCGCGCTGGTACCGTTCGCGGAGATGCCGCTGACGCTGGTCGCGGAATTGCTGTGATAGGTGAAGTAGCGCGCCCCGAGCGTCGCCTTCAGGTGGTCCGGCAGGCGATACGAGGCCTCGCCGAACAGCGCGTACTGATCGACGCCGAGCGCGCGATGATTGTCCGCGAGATTGTTGGTGCCGAAAAGCGCGGTGAAGCCGTCGTAGTACGAGTAGACGTGGGAGGTCGCGCGGAAGCTCGCGTAATAGCCGCCGACCAGCCACTGGAACGGCCCATTCCCGGTCGACGCGACGCGCAGCTCCTCGCTCACCTGCCGCGAGTAGTCGTCCTCGGAGATCGAGCCGGCGCCGAGACCACCGGCGGCCGTCGAGAACGGGAAGCTGGCCGGTGGCCCGAGAAAGCCGCCGATGTAGAACTGCATCGCCTCGGAGATGTCCTGGGTCTGAACCTGGCGGCGAGTCCAGTTCGCGGTCGCCGAGATCACCTGAAAGCCGTCGAAGTCGTACTTCAGATCGAGCGTGTACAGATTGAACACGTCCTGGAACGGCTCGGCCACGGAGAACGGCTGATAGTGCACCTCGTCGCCCGGCGGCACGTCGATCGTGTTCGGGCCGCCCTGCTTGATTCTCTGATAGAACACGCCGGCCTTGGCGCTGAAGCGATCGGTCGGCTGCAGCAGCAGCGTCGCACGACCGCCCTTCAGGGACTCCCAGTTCGAGTGCTTGAACTGCTGCACGATCGGTGCGGCGCGCACGTCGCCGCGCTGCGTGCTGTTGTTGACCTCCAGCGGGAACGGGCTCAGCACGTCGCGGGCGATCCACCCGGACACGTGCTTGTCGGTGGCGACGAGGCGCAGGGCCGCGCGCGAGCCGAGCGGGGCGTTGAGCATCCCGTTGAGCGTATGGTTGAAGCCGCCGCCTTCGGTGCCGGAGCCCATCAGCTCCGCGCTGGCCGCAAAGCGGCCCAGAACCGGCGGGTTGGTCACGAGCTTCACGGTCCCACCCATCGATCCGGCCCCGTACAGCGTGCCCTGCGGGCCGCGCAGCACCTCGATCCGGTTCAGGTCGTAGAGATCCGGATCGATCACGACCTTGCCGTTTTGCGCCATCGCCGGCGGCGTGAGCGCGGTCTCGTCCAGGTAGAACCCGACGGTCGGCGACTCGCCACCGGTCGAGGTGAGTCCGCGCATCTCGAATTCGGTCTGGCCCGGTCCCGCGGTCTTGAACGACAGACCCGGGACCTGCTGGGCGACGGCGAGCATGTTCGTCAGGCCCGCGGCCTGCAGCTCGGCGCCGCTCAACGCGGTGATGCTGATCGGCGTTTTCTGGACCGTCGAGCGACGCTTCTCCGCGGTGACCACGATCTGGCTGAGTTCGCCGGACGACGTGTCGATCGCCGCGGGTCCGCGCGCGGCCGGCCGCGCCGACGCGGCGCCGGCCAGCGACACGCCGGCGGCCGCCGCGAAGACCACGATCGTGCGAGCGAGCCTGGACGAAGCCGCGCGAGCGGCCAGTGCATCCCCGATCATCATCGCTTCTCCCGTTGCCCGCGGACGAGCGCGGCGTCCCGTTTTCTCCGATCGATTATCATTCAAGCGCGACGCGCCTGCATCCCCTCTTTGGGGGCGCTACTCGCGACGGACGGCGGGGCTCCCGTCCGGCAGCGTGTTCAGCGCATATTTCATGATCCGGCCATGCCGTCCGTCGCGATCGCGCTCGAGCTCGTACACGTCCCCCTGCGGGCCACGCCGCCGTTGCGTGACCGCCGTGAGCGCCGCGCGGTCCGCGTCGTCGAGGCACAGCGTCGCCGCGCGCTCGTGGGCCGGCAGGTGCGCGACACCGGTCGCGCCGACGATCGCCGCGGCCACCTGGTCGCGGTCGAGGATCGCGCGCGTCGCGACCGTCGCGATGTCGCTGCCCCGGCGCGCAGCGATTTGCGCCAGCACCGTCAGCAGATCCTGGAACAGCGGCCAGCCGCCGAAGTCCTCGATGATCAGCCGGTATTTCACCAGCGACCGGTTCGCGAGTTCGCCGCACGGCTCCGCCGCGCCGAGCCAGCGCTCGGACAGGAAGCCGCCGGCGACCGTCCCGTAGCACAGCAGCGCGATGCCCTGTTCGCGGCAGAACGCCACCAGCTGCCGCGCGGGCCGATCGTCGAGCAGCGAGTACTGCACCTGGTGCGCGGCGATCGGCACTCCCGCGGCGACGACCTCGGCGAGGTGCGCCGTGTCGAAGTTCGTCGCGCCGACGTGGGCGATCTTGCCGGCGCGGCGCAGCCGATCGAGCTCGAGCGCGACCTCGACGTGGCGCGGGACCGCGAAATCCCACCAATGGAACTGGACGAGATCGAGCCGTTCGACGCCGAGCCGCTCGAGCGAGCGGTCGACGATGCGCTCGACGTACCGGCGATCGACGGTGGCGAGGTCCGGCAGGTCCGGGACGAATTTCGTGTGGACCTGCACGCGGCGGGCGAGCCCGGGGTGTTCGCGGCGGAAGCGGCCGATCAGCGCCTCGACGCCGGTGTAGATATCGGCGCAATCGAACGTCGTGATGCCAGCCTCGACGAAGGCGGCCATATCCGCGACCGCGCGCGCCGGGTCGACCGTGCCGTGGCCACCGGCGAGGTGCCAGCCACCCTTGATGATCCGCGAGATCTCGTAGCCATCGCCGAACCGGTGGCGCGGCATCATCGCGAGGCCTGCGGGCCGCGGCGCCCGTCCGCGCGTACCGCCGTGACGTCCGCGCGGTGGAAGCGGCGCCGACCGGTTCGCGTGATCCGGAAGCGCGTCGGGCAGTTCGGATCCGGACAGGCGACCTCGGCATCGGTCGCCATCCAGTCGTTCGGGTCGATCGGACGTTGCTTCGCCGGCAGCAGCGGCAACAGCGCGGCGAGCGAATAGATCGAGAAGCCCTGGCCCGGTGGCAAGCGCAGCACCTCGCCGTGCAGCTCGAAATAATCGCCGGGACGCGCGCCGCAGTAGATCTTCGCGCCCGGCGGCGCGATCACCTCGACCTTCAGGTCGTACAGCTCGAACGTGCCGTCGT
Organism: Gammaproteobacteria bacterium; assembly: GCA_028870355.1. Classification (GTDB taxonomy): domain Bacteria; phylum Pseudomonadota; class Gammaproteobacteria; order Steroidobacterales; family Steroidobacteraceae; genus Bog-1198. The sequence continues at coordinate 13,950 of JAGWPU010000134.1, forward strand.
CGTCCAGCCGGGAGTCGCTCATCGGTGCTCCTTCGCCGCACCGACGGCGGGGCCGCGGAGCGCGCGGGAATCTATACAACTATTTGATAAATAACAAAATAATTAGAATTCTGAGTGATGGCTTCACACCCCGGACGGCGCGCCCGAAGCCTCAGATATCGAGATTCGCGACCTGGAGCGCGTTCTTCTCGATGAACTCGCGCCGCGGCTCGACGGCATCGCCCATCAGGGTCGTGAAGATGTCGTCGGCGGCGACCGCGTCTTCGATCCGCACCTGCATCAGCCGACGGCTGTCCGGATTGATCGTCGTGTCCCACAGCTGGCTCGCGTTCATCTCGCCGAGCCCCTTGTAGCGCTGGATGCTCTGGCCCTTCTTCGCTTCCTCGAAGAGCCAGTTCATCGCCTCCCGGAAACTCGCGATGTGCCGTCGGTCGCCGCCGCGTTCGACGTAAGCCCCTTCGCCGATCAGATCGCCGAGCGTCTCGGCGAGCTCGGCGATTCGACGATATTCGGCCGAGTCGAAGAACTCGCGCGGCACATGCCGCTCGGTCGTGAGGCCGTGCTCGATTCGCTGCAACGTGATGCGGTGCGCGCCGGCTGGCGTCGCCTCGACGGCGACCCGGTACTGGCGCGAGTGGTCGTTCAGGCCGTTCAGGCGTCCCTCGAGTTGCACGGCCCACGCACGCAGCGCGTCGAGCCGGTCGAAGGCCTCGAGCGGGAGCTTCGGCAGATACAGGAGCTGGTCGAGGAAGCGCTCGTCGTAGCGGCGCGCCCAGCGGCGGTTGATCGCCTGCACCTCGACGTACCGTCGGGCGAGCGATTCGAGGGCTGCGCCGGACAGCGGCGGTGCCGCTTCGTTCACGTGGAGCGCGGCATCCTCGATCGCGGTATTGAGCAGCAGCGCGTTGAGCTCGACGTCGTCCTTCACGTAGTGCTCTTGTTTTCCCTTCTTCACCTTGTAGAGCGGCGGCTGCGCGATGTACACGTGGCCGCGCTCGATCAGTACCGGCATCTGGCGATAGAAGAACGTCAGCAGCAGGGTGCGAATGTGCGAACCGTCGACGTCGGCGTCGGTCATGATGATGATCCGGTGATACCGGAGCTTGTCCACGTCGAAGTCGTCACGTCCGATCCCGCAGCCGAGCGCGGTGATCAGGGTGCCGACCTCGGCGGAGGAGAGCATCTTGTCGAAGCGGGCTTTCTCGACGTTCAGGATCTTGCCCTTCAAGGGCAGGATCGCCTGGGTACGGCGGTCGCGACCCTGTTTCGCCGAGCCGCCGGCGGAGTCGCCCTCGACCAGGAACAGTTCCGACAGCGCGGGGTCCTTCTCCTGGCAATCGGCGAGTTTCCCCGGCAAGCCGGCGATGTCGAGCGCCCCCTTGCGACGGGTCATTTCACGGGCCTTGCGGGCCGCCTCGCGCGCGTAAGCGGCCTCGAGGATCTTGTTGACGATCGTCCGCGCTTCTTGCGGGTGTTCGAGCAGGAATTCCTCGAGGTGCGCGGCGACCGCGGATTCGACGACCCCCTTGACCTCGGAGGACACCAGCTTGTCCTTGGTCTGCGAGGAGAATTTGGGGTCGGGCAGCTTGACCGACAGAATCGCGGTCAATCCCTCGCGCGAGTCGTCGCCAGTCGTTGCGACCTTGTCTTTCTTCGCCGCGAGCTCGCGTTCGATGTACAGGTTCAGGGTCCGGGTCAGCGCCGCACGGTATCCGGCCAGGTGGGTGCCGCCATCCTTCTGGGGGATGTTGTTCGTGTAGCAGTACATGCTTTCCTGGTAGGAGTCGTTCCATTGCATCGCGACTTCTACCTGGATGTTCCCGTCGCGAGACTGAAACCACAGGATCGAGTCGTGAATCGGCGTCTTGCTCCGATTCAGGTGCTGCACGAAGGCCTTCAGCCCCCCCTGGAACTCGAAAACCTCGGACTTTTCGTCGCGCTCGTCGATGAGTTCGATGCGCACCCCGGAATTCAGGAACGACAACTCCCGCAGGCGCTTCGCGAGCGTTTCGTAATTAAACGTGATGTTCGTGAAAATCTGCGCGCTCGGCTTGAATCGCAGGCTGGTTCCCCGCGCCGAGGTCTCGCCGATCGCGGCGAGCGGTGCAACCGGCTCGCCGAACCGGTATTCCTGGCGGTGCAGCCGGCCCTCCCGGCGGATATTGAGCTCGAGGTATTCCGACAGCGCGTTCACCACCGACACGCCGACCCCGTGCAGGCCACCCGACACCTTGTACGACGTGTCGTCGAACTTTCCGCCGGAGTGGAGCACGGTCATGATCACTTCCGCCGCGGAACGACCTTCCTCCGGGTGGATGTCGACCGGAATACCACGGCCGTTGTCGGTGACGGTGACCGATTCGTCGGCATGGATCGTCACCGAGATCTGATCGCAATGGCCGGCGAGTGCCTCGTCGATCGCGTTATCGACGACCTCGAACACCATATGATGCAAGCCGCTGCCGTCATCGGTGTCACCGATGTACATTCCAGGGCGCTTTCGAACCGCGTCGAGGCCTTTCAAGACCTTGATTTTACTTGAGTCGTAAACGTCGGGTTCGCTCATGATGGCCCTGCATGGAAACTAATTCATCTTAGCATTTTTCGCGGTCGGCCTCACGTCACGCGCGGGCCGGCGGTTTCACGTGAAACATTCGCGAGGGGCTAAAAGTGGAGGGTCCCGTGATGCAGCGAACACTTGCGGCCCGGCTCGCCGAGTGCGCTGAAATCGGGCTCGAGCGTCGTCACGATCAACTGCGCGCGCAGTGCGCGAACCTCGTCGATCAAGCCGGCCAGATGCCGCGTGTCGAGCTCAGCCGCTGGATCGTCGAGCAGCAGGGTCGGCTGTTCGGGTGATAGCGATTCCAGCAGCTTCAGCTGGGCGATCGCGAGTGACGCGGCCAAGAGCTTCTGTTGTCCGCGAGACACGTGTTCGCGGGCGAGCGCGCCGTCGACACGCACGACGAGCTCGGCTCGATGCGGCCCCACCTGGGTCACCCCCCGCTCGCGATCCGTGGTGAGATGCATTCGCAGCGCTTCGTTCAGGGTCAGTTCCGCGGGCCAGCCCGACCGATAGCGTAACTCCAGGGGCACGCCGAGCAGTCGTTCGACAATCGGTTGCGCGATGGTTTCGAGGCGGGCGACGTACCGAAGCCGGGCATCGTGGATCTCCTCCCCGGTTCGCACCAGGTCGGGATCCCAGGCTCCGACCAGTGTCGGCGGTTGCCGCTGGCGCAAGGCGGCATTCCGCTGGGCGAGCGCCTGACGGTACCGTTGCCAGGCACTCAGAAAGGGTGGTTCCACGTGAAACACACCCCAATCCATCAAGCGGCGGCGGATCGCGGGACCCATTTCGATGAGTTGATGAATATCCGGATCGATGATCTGGACCGGAAAGTGGCTGGCGAGCTCGGCGACCGAGGCGGCATCCCGGCCGGCGATTCGCGCCCGGAGTCGCTCCGGGGTGACTTCGATGCCTAGCGCGAGCAGGCCCCCGGAGGTGTCCAACTCGCCGAAGACGATGAAGCGCTCGCAGCCGCTGCGAATCAGCCGGGCCGGACGATGGGTTCGGAAAGACCGGCCGCGCCCTAGAAAATAAATTGCCTCGAGGACGCTGGTCTTACCCGATCCATTCGGACCGCTGATCAGGGTGTACCGGGAATCGACGTCGAGCGCCACCGCTCGCAGGCAACGCAGATCCGTCACCTGGATGCGGCGCAGCCCCATGTCGCTCCCCGATCAGAGCCGCATTGGCATGACGACGTATCGCGCGCTCGAGGATCCCGGTGAACGGATCAGGCAACTGCTGTTGCTGTCGGTCAATCCCAGTTCGACCTCGGCGCCATCGATCGCCGAGAGCGCGTCGAGCAGATAATTCACATTGAAACCCACTTCGAGATCCACGCCGTCGTATTTGACTTCGATCTCTTCCTCGGCCTCTTCCTGCTCTGGGTTATGTGCTTGAATTGTAATGAGATTTTCTCTCACGTGAATCCGGATTCCCCGATATTTCTCGTTCGAGAGAATCGCGGTGCGCTGCAAAGCCTGGCGCAGGGTGTCCCGATCGGCGTTGATCGCAACGGGCGGCGCGGCTGGGATCACGCGCGAATATTCCGGGAACCGGCCGTCAATGAGCTTCGAAGTGAAGCGAACGTCGCCGATCTGGGCGCGAATGTGGTTGCTGCCGATCGCGAGCTCGCAGGTGCCCTCGTCGCCGAGGATGCGCTGCAGTTCCAGCACACCCTTGCGGGGAATGATCACCTGCTGTCCCGCCTTCGCCTTGCGAGCGAGCGGCTTCTCACACAGCGCGAGCCGATGGCCGTCCGTTGCGACCGCCCGCAAGGTGTCGCCTTCGATTTCCAGCAGCATTCCGTTCAGGTAATAGCGGACGTCCTGCTGCGCCATCGAGAAGTGCGTCTTGTCGAGCAGCTGTCCGAGCGCCGCACAGTCGAGCTGGACCGTCTGTTCCGCGTTGATGTTCTCGATCACCGGAAATTCGCTCGCCGGCAAGGTCGAGAGGCTGAACCGGCTGCGACCCGCCTTCACCGTCAGCTTCTCGCCGTCGAGACCGATCGATACCATCGATTTGTCGGGCAACGCCCGCAGGATATCGAGGAGCTTGCGTCCCGGCACGGTGATGTCGCCGTCGGCCGTCACCGCGACCGCCGCCGCGGCGACGAGCTCCACCTCGAGATCCGTCGCGGTGATCGCGACCCGTCCGTCGTGCACCGAGAGCAACACGTTCGCCAGCACCGGCATCGTCTGCCGTCGCTCGACGACGCCGATCACGGCCTGCAAAGGCGCGAGCAAGGTCTCGCGTTCCGCGGTCAATTTCATGCTGAAGTTCCCATCCCGTGCGGTGTTGCCATTCTAATGATCTTATCTTTCTGAATTTAAGAATTGAATTAATAGAAGAGGGGCGCGATGTCGGAGGATAAGCCTGTTAAACGATGCCGGGTCAACGGCTTGCGCGAAGCATGACCCTGAGGAACCGGTGTTCGGGGATTGTCCGCAACGTGTCGACAGCCTGTGGAGGAATTTCCGTCCACCGGTGATCCACAGCTTCTCCCCGTTCATCCTGTCAGGGTTCTCAACAGGTTGAGGTAGTCCTCCTCGATCCGCCGTTCGGTCTCCCGCAATTCCTTCACCCGCCGGCAGGCGTGCAGCACGGTCGTGTGATCGCGACCCCCGAACGCATCGCCGATCTCCGGCAGGCTGTGGTTCGTGAGCTCCTTCGCGAGCGCCATCGCGACCTGGCGCGGACGGGCGACGGAGCGATTGCGCCGCTTCGAGAGCAGATCGGCGATCCGGATCTTGTAGTACTCGGCAACCGTCTTCTGGATGTTCTCGATGGTTACGAGCTTCTCCTGCAGCGCCAGCAGGTCCCGCAACGCGTCCTTCGCGAATTCCAGCGTGATCGGCCGTCCCGTGAAATTCGCGGTCGCGACCACTCGCCGCAGCGCTCCTTCGAGTTCGCGCACGTTCGAGCGAATCCGCTTCGCGATGAAGAACGCGACTTCCTCGGGCAGCGCCACCCGGGACATCGCGGCCTTGCTCATCAGGATCGCGACGCAGGTCTCGAGCTCCGGCGGCTCGATCGCGACGGTGAGTCCCCACCCGAACCGCGACTTCAGGCGCTCCTCGAGACCGTCGACCTCCTTCGGATAGCGGTCGCAGGTCAGGATCACCTGCTGCTGACTCTCGAGCAGCGCGTTGAAGGTGTGGAAGAACTCTTCCTGCGAACGCTCCTTGCCCGCGAAGAACTGGATATCGTCGATCAGCAGCGCATCGAGCGAACGGTACGCGCTCTTGAAGTCGTTGATGGTGTTGTGCTGGAGCGCCTTCACCATGTCGCCGACGAAGCGCTCGCTGTGCACGTACGCAAGCCGCACCTCGGGGTCCTGCTCGCGCAGCCGATTCGCGACCGCGTGCATCAGGTGCGTCTTGCCGAGACCGACGCCACCGTAGATGAACAACGGGTTGTAGGCCTTGCCGGGATTTCCTGCAACCTGCATCGCCGCGGCCTTCGCGAGCTGATTGCTCTTGCCCTCGACGAAGCTCGAGAACGTGAAATCCGCGTTGATCCGACTGCCGAGCACGACGGGCGCGGCGCGCGCCGGCCGTGCGACCGCCTTGCCGTTCGGTGCCGCCGGGGCTGCCGGGATCGCCGGGGCTGCCTCCGCGAGCGGCGCCCGGGTGCCGACGTCGAGGATCACTTGCGGCGCCGCACCGTCGGTGAACGCCCGTGCCAGTTCCTTGATCCTCGCGAGCGAATGCTGATCGATCCACTCGACGACGTAACGGTTCGGGGCGAGCAGCCGCAACTCGCCGTCGCGCTCGAGCGACTGCAGCGGGCGTACCCAGGTATTGAACTGTTGCTCGGTCAGCTCGCCTTCCAGCACGCGAAGACAGCGATTCCATAGCGACTCCGACAAGAGCACGCTCTCCCTAGAGATTCCGAAGTGTCGTCGGCGATCGGACGAATCGACCGAAAGGGCGGAAAGTCTAGCGCCAACGCGCCAACGCGTCTATTGACACCTCCAGCGCCGCTCAGTACCCTTGCCGCCTTTCGCGATCGACCCGCGGTCGTTCGCTCACGATCAAGAGTTCGCAGCGGTCGAAAACTCCCATGAAACGCACATTCAATCCCGGTAAATTGCACCGCGCCCGAACGCACGGCTTTCGTGCCCGCATGGCCACCAAGGGCGGCCGCCTCGTGTTGTCGCGCCGGCGCGCCAAGGGCCGCAAGCGCCTCTGTCCGTAAGCCCGTTCTGGACGAGACCGGGACGAAGGCGAAGTTTCGGCTAGAACCTCGCAAGCGTTTGCACCAGCCGGCCGAATTCAACGAGGTGCGGCGTGGCGGGCGGCGATTCTCCGACGACTATTTCAGTTTGCAGGTCCTCGCGAACCGCGGGACTCATCCGCGCCTCGGGCTCGCGATTTCGACCCGCGCGGCAGGCTGCTCCGTCGCCCGTAATCGCCTCAAGCGCATCGCCAGGGAATCGTTCCGAGTGAACCAAACCACCTTGCCGGCTGTCGACGTGACCGTCGCTGCGCGCGATGCGGCCCGCGGCGCCGACTCGCGCGCGTTGCGCGCGAGCCTCGAGAGACTCTGGGTCGCGATCCGCCGCCGAGGGTGACCACCATGCGACGCCCGTTCCTCTGGCTCATCCGTGGCTATCAACTCGCGATCAGTCCGATGCTCGGACCGCGCTGCCGCTTCTATCCGAGTTGCTCGTGCTATGCGTATACCGCGGTGGAGCGCTTCGGCGTGATCCGCGGGACCTGGCTCGCCGCGCGGCGGCTGCTGCGCTGCCATCCGTTCACGCCGGGCGGCTACGACCCGGTACCCGAGAAGGGACATCTGCATCATGTTTAATACCCGGATCATGCTCTGGATCGCGCTGTTCGCGCTGCTGTACGTGAATTACGGCACGTGGATGCGCGATTACGCCCATCCTGCGGCGCCGGCGATCGTCGCCCCGGCCCCGGGCGGGAAGATCGCGAGCGGATTCGACGAGGCGGTGCCCACGGCCGGACCCGCGGCGGCGCCATCCGCCGCCTCGGTCGCGTCCGCGCCCGCGGCGGGGGCCGTACCGGCCCCGACCGAAGCGTCCGCTGCCGCGGCGGGGGCGAGCGCCGGCGGTGGGCAGATCCGGGTGCAAACCGACGTGTTCGACGTGCGGATCGCGTTGCGCGGCGGTGAGCTCGACCGGGCGGACCTCACGCGCTATCCCTTGCACAAGGACCAGCCGAACATTCCGGTCCGGCTCCTGAATCACGACAGCCCCGACAGCCTCTACGTGATCCAGACCGGGCTCACCGGGCCGGCCGGGGAGGCGGTGCCGAATCACCTCGCGCTGTGGACCTCGCCCGCGCGCGCGTACTCGCTCGCGCCCGGCGCGAGCGAGCTGCGCGTCCCGCTGCAATGGACCGACGGCCACGGACTCACGGTCAAGAAGACCTTCGTGTTCCGGCGCGGCCGCTATGCGATCGGGATCGACTATCAGGTGGTCAACCAGAGCCCGACCCCGAGAACGTTCGCGACCTACGCGCAGATCCTGCGCCACTGGGAGATCGTGAAGCGCTCGTATTTCAACATCCGCACCTATTCGTTCATGGGTCCGGCGATCTACGACGGCGACAAGTACCGCGACCTGAAGCTCGACGTGAACGACCCGTCGCCGTTCAGCCGCACCGTCACGAACGGCTGGCTGGCCGCGCTCCAGCATCACTTCGTGTCCGCGATCGTGCCGACCGCGGGCGAGCCGTTCGACTATCAGCTGCTGGTGCACGGACATCAATTCCTGCTGCGCGCGACCGGTCCGATGCAGACCGTCGCCCCCGGCGCGACCGCGAGCTACGCCGAGAAGGCGTTCGTCGGTCCGAAGCTGCAGTCGCAGCTTGCCGCGACGGGTCCGAAGCTGCAGCTCGCGGTCGACTACGGCAAGGTCACGGTGCTCGCCGAGCCCTTGTTCCACGTGCTGAGCTGGGTGCACGGGATCACGGGCAACTGGGGCTGGTCGATCATCCTCGTCACGGCGCTGATCAAGCTCATCTTCTATCCGCTCTCCCAGGCGAGCGGCCGGTCGATGGCGAAGATGCGCACCGTCGCGCCACGGATGAAGCAGATCCAGGAGACGTACAAGGACGATCGCGAGAAGCTCGGCCGCGCGATGATGGAGCTGTACAA
>JAGWPU010000135.1 GCA_028870355.1 Gammaproteobacteria bacterium
CCGCTTCACCGTGTCGACGAGTGCGCTCGCGAGCACCGCGCCGGCGGCGCCCCGCTCGAGCGCATCGAGCAGCGCGTCGACCTCGGCCGCGCTCAAGCACGGCCGCGCCGCGTCGTGCACGAGCACCCAGTCCTCGTCGGCCGCGAGCCCCGCGAGGCTCGCGAGCCCGTTCGCGACCGACACCTGCCGGGTCGGCCCACCGGTCGCGCGCCGCAGCCGCGCGTGATCCGCGCGTGCACGGCCCGCGGCCGCCTCGTCGAGGCGCGCCGCGACCGCGTCCCAGTGCCGGTCGTCCGCCGCGACGACGACCACCGTCGCGCTCACCCGCGCGCTCGCGAGGAGCGGCGCGATCGACCACTCGATCAGGGTGCGTCCGGCGAGCGGCGCGTATTGCTTCGGGGTGGCCGCGCCGGGGGCGAAACGCTCGCCGCGTCCCGCGGCGGGCACGATCGCGAACACCCGCGGCGCGCGCCCGGCGCCGGTCATTCGTTGCGCGCGGTCAGCGGGCCGGCCGAGCGGCCGCCGGGCGTGCTCGCCGGCACGAGTTCGTAGAAGGTCTCGTTCGCGCCGATCATCCCGAGCTCGCTGCGCGCGCGCTCCTCGAGCGCGCCGGTGCCGACCTTGAGGTCGCGCACCTCGGCCGCGAGCCGGTCGTTGCGCTGTTGCTGCGCATCGTTCGCAGAAGTTTGTGCGGCAATCTCGGAACGTAGACGCATGACTTCACGTACACCCTGATCCGAGAACCACAAACGGTACTGCATCAGCACCAAGGCCAGTCCAAGAATTGCGGCGAAAATCCTCATGGCGACATGAGGTTAGCATAACTAGTTAAGAAACTGCCACCGATAGTGCGCGCAAGCCCGCATAAACGCCCTTCGACCCGAGTTCCGCTTCGATCCGCAGCAGTCGGTTGTACTTCGCGACGCGGTCGGAGCGCGACATCGAGCCGGTCTTGATCTGCGTCGCCGCGGTCGCGACCGCGAGGTCCGCGATCGTCGTGTCCTCGGTCTCCCCCGAACGGTGCGAGACCACCGCCGCATAGCGCGCGCTCGTGGTGAGCTCGATCGCGGCGAGCGTCTCGCTCAGGGTGCCGATCTGGTTCGGCTTGATCAGTACCGCGTTCGCGACGCCCCGATCGATCCCCTCGCGGATGATCTTCGTGTTGGTGACGAACAGGTCGTCGCCGACCAGCTGGGTCTTCGCCCCGAGCTTCGCGGTGAGCCCCTGCCAGCCCGCCCAGTCGTCCTCGCTCATCCCGTCCTCGATCGTGACGATCGGGTACTTCGCGACGAAGCCCGCGAGGTAATCGGCGAAATCCGCGGAGCTGAACCGGCGGCCCTCGGAGGCGAGATCGTACTGGCCGTCGCGCCGGAACTCGCTGCTCGCGACGTCGAGGCCGAGCCACAGGTCCCGCCCGGGCCGGTAGCCGGCGGCCTCGATCGCTTCCAGGATCGTGGTGATCGCCGCCTCGTTCGACGGCAGGTTCGGCGCGAACCCGCCCTCGTCGCCGACCGCGGTCGCGAGGCCCTTCGCGTGCAGCACCTTCTTCAGTGCGTGGAACACCTCGGCGCCGTAGCGCAGCGCCTCGGCGAGCGTCGGCGCGCCGAGCGGCAGGATCATGAACTCCTGGATGTCGACGTTGTTGTCCGCGTGCGCGCCGCCGTTGATGATGTTCATCATCGGCACCGGCAGCGTGTACTCGCGGTCGCCGCCGAGCGAGCGGTACAGCGGCAGGCCGCGGTCCGCCGCGGTCGCGTGGGCCGCGGCGAGCGAGACCGCGAGCAGCGCGTTCGCGCCGAGCCGCGACTTCGCCTCGGTGCCGTCGAGCCCGATCAGCCGCTCGTCGAGCCCGGCCTGGTCGTCGGCCTCCTGGCCGACGAGCGCGCGCCGGATCTCGCCGTTCACGTTCGCGACCGCGTGGCGCACGCCCTTGCCGCCGTAGCGCCGCGGATCGGCGTCGCGCAGCTCGACCGCCTCGCGCGTGCCGGTGGACGCGCCCGAGGGCACGGCCGCGCGGCCGAACGCGCCGGAGTCGAGCAGCACGTCGGCCTCGACGGTGGGGTTGCCGCGCGAATCGATGATCTCGCGGCCTCGGATGTCGGCGATACGGCTCATCGGAGCGTCTCCTCGAAGGGTCGTTGCTTGACGGCCCGGTCGATCTCGACGAGCGTCGCGAGTAGCGACGCGACGCGACCGAGCGGCCACGCGTTGGGGCCGTCGGAGAGCGCCTCGTCCGGGTTCGGATGGGTTTCCATGAATAGGCCCGCGATCCCGGCCGCGACCGCGGCCCGCGCGAGCACCGGCACGAACTCGCGCTGCCCGCCGGAGGCGTCGCCGCGGCCGCCCGGGAGCTGCACCGAGTGGGTCGCATCGAACACGACCGGGCAGCCGGTCTCGCGCATCACCGCGAGCGAGCGCATGTCGGCGACCAGGTTGTTGTAGCCGAACGAGAAGCCGCGCTCGCACACCAGGATCGCCTCGTTCCCGGTCGAGCGCGCCTTGTCGACGACGTTGCGCATCTCCCACGGCGAGAGGAACTGGCCCTTCTTCACGTTCACCGGGCGGCCCTGCGAGGCGACCGCGACGATGAAGTTCGTCTGCCGGCACAGGAACGCCGGGGTCTGCAGCACGTCGACGACGCTCGCGACCTCCGCGAGCGGCGTGTCCTCGTGCACGTCGGTGAGCACCGGCACGCCGATCTCGCGCCGCACCCGCTCGAGCGCACGCAGTCCGCGCTCGATCCCCGGGCCGCGGAAGCTCGCGCGCGAGGACCGGTTCGCCTTGTCGAACGACGCCTTGAACACGAACGGCACGCCGAGCGCCGCGGTCGTCTCGCGCAAGCTGCCGGCGACGTCGAGGACCAGCTGCTCGCTCTCGATCACGCAGGGTCCCGCGATCAGGAACAGCGGCCGGTCGCCGCCGATCTCGTGGGACGCGAGCCTCATGCGGTCGCGCGGCCGGGACGCAGGCTCGCTCGATACTCGCGCGCCGCGCGGATGAAGCCGCTGAACAGCGGGTGCCCGTCGCGCGGCGTCGAGGTGAACTCGGGGTGGAACTGGCTCGCGACGAACCACGGATGGCCCGGCAGCTCGATGAACTCGACCAGTCCGTCGGCCGAGAAGCCGGAGAAGCGCAGCCCGCCGGCGCTCATCGCGTCGAGGTAGCGGTTGTTGAACTCGTAGCGGTGGCGGTGCCGTTCGAAGATCACGTCCTTCCCGTACACCGCGTGCGCGAGCGAGCCCGCGGCGAGCCGCGCCTCCTGCGCGCCGAGGCGCATGCTGCCGCCGAGCGCCGAGCGCTCGTCGCGCTGTTGCTGGCCGCGCGCGAGGTCCTGCCACTCGCTGATCAGCGCGATCACCGGGTGCTCGGTCGCGCGGTCGAACTCGGTGCTGTTCGCGCCCTTCAGGCCGAGCACGTCGCGCGCGTACTCGACGATCGCGAGTTGCATCCCGAGACAGATCCCGAGGTACGGCACGCCGCGCTCGCGCGCGAAGCGGATCGCCTCGATCTTGCCCTCGATCCCGCGGTCGCCGAAGCCGCCGGGGACCAGGATCGCGTCCATCTTCTCGAGCGCCACGAGGCCCGCGCGCTCGAGATCCTGGGACTCGAAGTAGTGGATGTTCACGCGGGTGCGGGTCTTGATCCCGGCGTGCATCAGCGCCTCGTTCAGCGAGATGTACGAGTCGCGGATCTGCACGTACTTGCCGACCATGCCGATGTCGACGACCGCCTCGGGGTTCTGCTTCGCGGCGACGACCGCACGCCAGTCCGCGAGATCCGTCGGCGGCGCCTCGAGCCCGAGCTTGTCGACGACGATCTCGTCGAGGTGCTGCTCGTGCAGCAGCAGCGGGATCTTGTAGATGTCGTCGGCGTCGACCGCGGAGATCACCGCGCGCTCCTCCACGTTCGTGAACAGCGCGATCTTGCGGCGCTGCTCGTCTGGCAGCGGGTGCGCGCAGCGGCACAGCAGCACGTCCGGCTGGATCCCGATCCCGCGCAGCTCCTTCACCGAGTGCTGGGTCGGCTTGGTCTTGATCTCGCCCGAGCCGCCGACGATCGGCACCAGGGTGAGGTGCAGGTAGATCACGCGGTTGCGGCCGAGCTCGACGCCCATCTGGCGGATCGCCTCGAGGAACGGCAGCGACTCGATGTCGCCGACCGTGCCGCCGATCTCGGAGATGACGACGTCGGTCGGGCTCGCCTCGGCCGCGCGGCGGATCCGCGCCTTGATCTCGTTCGTGATGTGCGGGATCACCTGGACGGTGTCGCCGAGGTACTCCCCGCGCCGCTCCTTGGCGATCACCGCGCTGTAGACCTGGCCGGTCGTGACGTTCGACTTGCCCACGAGCGGCACGTCGAGGAACCGCTCGTAGTGGCCGATGTCGAGGTCGGTCTCTGCCCCGTCGTCGGTGACGAACACCTCACCGTGCTGGAACGGGTTCATCGTCCCGGGGTCCACGTTGAGGTAGGGGTCCAGCTTCTGCATGGTGACCCGCAGACCGCGGGCCCGGAGCAGATGTCCGAGGCTCGAGGCAGTGAGCCCCTTGCCGAGCGAAGAGGCGACGCCCCCGGTCACGAAGATGTGTTTCGTCTGCTCCACCACGGGATTCAAGCCTACGTCATCCGGAGCATGGCTCGGTACCACTCGTGCCAGCGACGCGCCGTCTGCTCGCCGTCGTCCCACGATGCGGCCCGCTCGCGCCCCGCCTCCAGGGCCGCACGGCGTGCCCCGGGGTCGTCGAGGTATGCCGTGACCGCGTGCGCGACCGCGGCCG
>JAGWPU010000136.1 GCA_028870355.1 Gammaproteobacteria bacterium
CTGAAACTCCAGGTGCGTACCGAGGTGCAGGTTACCTCGTTAAACTGACTTGCAAACTCATAGTTGCCAACGAAGACAACTACGCTCTAGCCGCCTAATCGCGGCTGAACCTCGACCGGCCCGTGCTGGTGCGAACGGCTCGAGGGTAGCGCTCACCAGCTAGCGGAATGCACGGGTCCTGGGTGGATCCCGCGAATCGTCACAGGGCTGGTCGCCGGCTTTCCCTGCCCGTCGGGTAGCCGGAGACGAGAACAATAGACTGGGCTACGTACGTAGGTCTTGGAACGTAGGGCTTCTGGACGGGGGTTCGATTCCCCCCGGCTCCACCATTTTTTTTCACGGCCTGTGCCCGCAGGCCGGCGCGGCATCGGATGATCAGATCGTGGCGGTCCGCTAGAGCCGCCGGCATACGCCGAGCCGGAGCGTCAGCCTCCCGCGAGCCATCCGGCGCGCCGCGTGAAATCGCCGAATCGTTCGCCGTCGTGGCGCGCCGTTGCATACGCCGCGAGCACCGGCTCGAGCGCCGCGAGGATCTCGGCATCCGCGAGGTTCTCGCGGTAGAGCACGTTCAAGCGCGAGCCATCCGCCGCGCCCCCGAGCATCAGGTTGTACCTTCCCGGGCCCCGTCCCACGAGACCGATCTCCGCGAGGTACGGCCGCGCACACCCGTTCGGACAACCGGTCATGCGGATCGTGAACGGCTGCTCCTCGAGCCCGTGCCGCGCGAGGATCGCATCGATCCGGGTCACGAGGTCCGGGAGGTACCGCTCGCTCTCGGCGAGCGCGAGACCGCAGGTCGGCAGAGCGACGCAGGCCATCGCGCCCCGGCGCAGCGGCGAGACCGCGCGTCCGACGCGATGCGCATCCAGGATCTGCTCGATCTGCGCTCGCTCGGCCTCGCTCGCACGGGCGATCACGAGATTCTGGTTCGGCGTGATCACGAAGCGACCGGACTCGGCGAAGTCCTCGAGACCCGCGATCGCGGCGAGCGCGGATTTCAGAGCGCTGCCGTCGCGATCGGCGACGCGACCGTTCTCGACGTACAGCGTGAGGTGGTGCAAGCCGTCCGCGCCACGCGTCCAGCCGGGTTCGTCGTCGTGGGTCACGAATGCGAACGGACGGGCCGGCTCGAGCGGGGCGCTCATCCGCCGCCCGATCTCGGCCTTGAACCAATCGAGTCCGCGCGCGTCGATCGTGTACTTCAGGCGGGCGCGCCTGCGGTTCGAGCGATCGCCGAAATCGCGCTGAGTCGTGAGGACCGCCTCGGCGACCTCGAGCAGGCGATCGGCGGAACAGTATCCGAGCACGTCGCCGACGCGCGGATAGGTGTCCGACTCTCCGTGGGTCATGCCCATGCCGCCGCCAGCGAGCACGTCGTAGCCCCGGATCGCGCCGTCCCGCACGATCGCGACGAAGCCGAGGTCCTGCGCGAACACGTCGACGTCGTTCGCCGGCGGCACGGCGATCGCGATCTTGAACTTTCGCGGCAGGTACGTCGCGCCGTAGATCGGCTCATGCTCGGGTTCGCCGCCGCGCGCGCGCTCTTCCCCGATGAAGATCTCGCGCCACGCGCCGGTCCGCGGCAGGAAATGCGCCGACAGCCGCGTCGCGGCCTCGGCCGCCTCCGCGTGCGCGCGCGAGCGATACGGATTCGCGGCGGCCATCACGTTGCGGTTGACGTCGCCGCAGGCCGCGATCGTGTCGAGCAGCGCGGCGTCGATCGCCTGCAGCGCGGCGCGCACGTTGCTCTTGATGATCCCGTGGAACTGGATCGTCTGGCGGGTGGTGAAGCGCAGGCTGCCGTTCGCGCGCTCGGTCGCGAGCTGGTCGAGCGCGCGGTACTGGCGCGGCGTCAGCACGCCCGCCGGGATGCGCAATCGCGCCATGAACGCATAGGCGCGATCGAGCTGGCGCTTCGCACGCTCCGGCCGCAGGTCCCGATCGTCCTGCACGTACATCCCGTGGAACTTCACCAGCTGGCTCGCGTCCTCGCTCAATCCGCCGAACGCGGTTTGATCCAGCTCCTCGCCGAGCGTGCCCCGCAGGAAGCGGCTATCCGCCTTGATCGTCTCGTTGCGGGATGGCGGCGCGACGGCGGCGTCGCCGGCGCGTTCGGCCGATGCGGCGACCGGCGTCACGCGCCCTGGCTTCGGGGTCACGTCATCCATCAGTACACGTCCTTCCGGTATCGACCGGCCGTGATCAGCTCATCCAGCGCCGGCTGCCCGAGGATCCGCACCAGGGTCGCATCGACGTCGCGCGCCATCGACCGCGCGTCGCCGCACAGGTAGAGCGTCGCGCCCTCCGCGAGTCGAGCGCGCAGCGCGTCGCGACGTTCCCACAGCAGGTGCTGCACGTAACGCTTCTCCGGTTGATCGCGTGAGAACGCGAGATCGACCTCGCCCAGCACGCCGGACTTCAGCCACGCCTGGATGTCGAGCTGGTAGAGGAAATCGTGCGTGAAGCGGCGGTGCCCGAACATCAGCCAGGACCGACCGCGCGCGCCGATCGCCTCGCGCTCCTGCAGGAACGCTCGGTACGGCGCAATGCCCGTCCCGGCACCGATCATCACGATCGGCGCGTCGGGATCCTCCGGCAATCGGAACTGCGGATTCGCTTTGACCCGGACCGGCAGCGTATCGCCGACGGCGAGGCGCCCCGCCACGAGGCCGGACGCGACGCCGGTCCGCGAACGTCCCGCGCTCTCGTAGGCCACCTTCGCGATCGCCAGATGCGCCGCCTCGCCGACGATCTTCTGCGAGGACGCGATGGAGTAGTAACGGACCGAGAGCTTGCGCAGCAGGCGCAGCAGGTCCGCGCCCGTGAGCCGATGCGGGAACGCCTCGAGGAGGTCGATCACCTGCCGACCGGGGATGAACTGCGCGCGTGCAGCCTCATCGGCGGCGAGCGCGAGCACGCGGTCGTCGCCGGTGATCGCCCCGTAATCCGCGATCAGCTTCGCGGTCAGCGTGGCGAGGTCGCGCTCGCGGATCAACGCGTCGCGCACCGCCTGGTCGCCGGCGAGCCCGGTCGCCGCGAGGATCGACTCCGCGAGCGCCGGGTCGTTGCGCGGCATCAGCGCGAGTGCGTCGCCCGGCTGATAGTCGAGACCCGAACCGGTCAGGTCGATTTCGAGATGCCAGGTCTCGCGCTCCGACCATGACGAACCGATCGGGTGGAGCGCCGCAACCGGGGCATCGACTCGCTCCGGCTTGGCCGTTCCCGCACCGTCGGTGCGGTGGAAGTCGACGTGGATCACCGACCCCGCGTCCGTCGGCGGCGCGAGCGCCGCGAGCACCCGGTCGACGAAGGACGCCGCCGGCGCCTCGTAGTCGAGATCGCAGTCGACGCGCGCCGCAATGCGGATCCCGCCGAGCCCCTCGAGGCGCGCGTCGATCCGCTTGCCGATCGCGCAGAACTGCGCATAGGCGGAATCGCCGAGCGCCAGCACCGCGAAGCGCACGCCGTCGAGGCGCGGCGCGTCATCCGCGGCCAGCGCGCGCAGGAACGGCGCGGCGCGCTGCGGTGCCTCGCCTTCGCCCCAGGTCGAGGCGATCACCAGCAGGTTCGGCGACTCGGCGAGCGCGCTCACCGATGCATCGGCCATGTCGAGCACGCGGGGCGCGAAGCCGCGCCGCGCCGCGTCCCGTTGCGCCGCGTGGGCGAGCGCCTCGGCGTGACCCGACTCGGTCGCGTAGAGGATCGTGAGCTTCGTCCGCGCAACCGGTGCGGCCACGGGCGCCGGCCCTTC
This sequence comes from Gammaproteobacteria bacterium, assembly GCA_028870355.1. Taxonomy (GTDB): domain Bacteria; phylum Pseudomonadota; class Gammaproteobacteria; order Steroidobacterales; family Steroidobacteraceae; genus Bog-1198. The sequence continues at coordinate 3,752 of JAGWPU010000136.1, forward strand.
GCGCTGCGCGGCGTCGATGCCGGCGAGGAATCCGGCGAGCCATGCCCGCTGATCGCGGGACGCGCGCGCGAAGATCGCGTTCAGACCCGCGATGTCCTCCGCGTCGAACGGTGCGGAGCGTGGCAGGATCGCGCTGCGGCTCATCACAGCGCTCCGACGCGGCGCGCCGCGCGCTCCGGGGGCGCGAGCATCGCGCCGAGCGCCGCGACCGCGCCGATCACCACGAGGGTCGCGGCCGGCGGCAGCCCGCGGGCGACGCCGGCGGCCTCCCCGAGCGTGGTGTGGACCACCCGTTCGCGCGGCGTGGTCGCATCGAGCATCAGGGCCACGGGATCCGTGACCGGCCGTCCCCCCTCGATCAGCATCGCGGCGATCCGGCCGAGGTGCCGGCGCGCCATGTACAGGACCAGGGTGTCCGCGGCGCGTCCCAGCGTTCGGAAATCGACGTCCGTTCCGTCCGGGCCGGCCTCGCCGGTCGCGAACACGACGCTGCGCGCGACGCCACGATGGGTGATCGGCACGAGGGCGGCACTGGTCGCACCGATGCCCGCCGAGATCCCGGGCACGACGCGGAACGCGATCCCCGCCGCAGCCAGCGCAAGGCACTCCTCGCCACCGCGCCCGAACACGAACGGATCCCCGCCCTTCAGCCGCAGCACGCGCGCTCCCCGGCGGGCGTGCGCGATCAGCTGCTCGTGGATCGCCCACTGCGGCGTGCGGGCACCGCCGGCGCGCTTGCCGGCCGCGATCCGCAGCCTCCTCGAGGGTGCCAGCGCGAGGATCTCGGGCGACACCAGCGCATCGTGCACGATCACGTCCGCGGTCTCGATCGCATGCAGCGCCGCGAGCGTGAGCAGCGCCGGATCACCGGGACCTGCCCCCGCGAGCCACACCGTGCCGGGTACGAACTCCGGATGACGGATCATGCGAGCCATCCCCGCTCGGTCGCGAGCGCCTCGATGCGCCGGGCGGTCTCCGACGGCGCGACGCCGGCGTCGCGCCAGCCATCGCGCAAGCGGCGAACGAGGGCGACGCGCTCGCCCCACTCCTCGCCGAACCGCGCGCCGAGGTGCGCGCGAATCACGCGCGCGAGTCCCGGCGCGGCCCCGGCGGTCGAGACGGTGAGCAACAGGTCGCCGCGACGAACCTGCGCCATCGAGTGGAAATCGCACGACGCCGGTGAGTCCTCCACGTTCACGAGCACCCGGGCCGCGCGCGCCCGCTCGGCCAGCCCACGCGCCGCGTCGGGCGCCAGGTCCACGATCCACAGCGCATGCAGGGTCGACAGGAGCGGCTCACAGGCCGGGGCGTCCGGGAACCCCTGCGCCTCGTCGGCCCCCGCCGCGCGCAGGGCCGCCAGGCGGCGCGCCGCCCGTTCCCCGGTCCCCACGACGGCGAGGCGCGTGCAACGCGGATCGAGGGCGATCGGGATCATCGAGAATTCCATCCACGCAAGGAGTGAGTAAAAAATTCTATGTAATCGCGCTTTGTTCTGCAAAAAAAGATCTTTTTTACTGTTATTTCGTAGATAATAGGATTTTTTATTATTTCGCAGGACGACGGCAGCATGATCGACACCCCTCGAACGGCCTCGCTCGACGAGATCGACCGGGCGATCCTGCGCCTGCTCGCGCGCGATGCGACGACCCCGTTGACCGCGATCGCCGCAGCGGTCGGGTTGTCCACCACACCGTGCCGGAAGCGCATCAAGCGCCTGGAGGAGTCCGGGGTGATCCTCGGCCGGGTAGCGCAGCTGTCACCCGAACAGCTCGGCTACCCCGTCTCGGTGTTCGTGTCGGTCGAGGCCGCGGACCACTCGGTCGAGTGGTTGCGGCGCTTCGCGGAGGTCGTCGCAGCGATGCCGGAAATCGTCGGCGCCTGGCGCATGAGCGGCGACGTCGACTATCTGCTCCACGTGATGACGCCGGACATTCCCGCGTACGACGCGTTCTACCGCCGGCTGATCACCGCAGTCCCGATGCGCAACGTCAGTTCCCGCTTCGCGATGGAGCGGATGAAGTCCGCCCCGCCGCCGATCTAGCGCCGGCTGGCCGCGGCGGCGGCGCGGGTCAGCGGTCCGGACTCCTTGATCCGCTTCAGGCCGATCGTCGTCGAGAAGCGCGCCACCCCCGGCAGCCGGCACAGCTCGTCACGCAACAGCGAGTCGAGCTGCTCCACGTCGGCACTCACGACCTTCAGGAGATAATCCTGCTCGCCGGCGGTCGTGAAGCATTCGATGATCGCCGGATGATCACGCACCGCGCGCTCGAATTCGCCGTGCCGTCCGAACTCGACCCGGACCTGGACGAACGCGATCAGGTTCAAACCGAGCGCCCGCGGATCGATCGACGCGTGGTAGCCGCGGATCACCTGGCGCCGCTCGAGCTCGCGCACCCGATTCCAGCACGGGGTCTTCGACAGCGCGACGCGCTCGGCGAGCGCGGCGAAAGGTTGGCGCGCGTCCCCTTCGAGCGCCTCGAGGATCGAGAAATCGTGACTGTCCATCGGCGCAACTCCGCAGGGGATCGAAAAGAATGATATCCCTGTCAATTTTGATTTTTCCATCTTTTGTTCTTTTCATGGGCGAATCCATCGCGAACAACGGGACATTGATCCGCGTGAATCGGCTTATTCTCTGTGCAACCTAATCAACGTCGTTGATTCATCGAGTTACAGGAACTATCCGATGTCGTTTGAGAATCTCCTCCCGCGTCCTCCCGACCCGATGCTCGGATTGATCCAGCAGGTCGCGTCGGATCCGAGGGAAGGGAAAATCGACTTGGGTGTGGGCGTTTATCAGGACGCCGAAGGTCGCACGCCGGTGTTCGATTCGGTGCAGCAGGCGGAAGCCACGCTGTGCCGGACCCAGTCGACGAAGGCCTACCTCGGCGCCGGCGGCGACGCCGGTTACGTCGAGCGGCTCGGAGCCGAAGCGCTCGGTGGCGGACACGGACTGGGGGGACTGCAGACCATCGGTGGCACCGGTGCGCTGCGCCTCGCGGGCGAACTCCTCGCCCGGGGCTTGCCCGATCGGCGGATCTGGATCGGCCAGCCGACCTGGAGCAATCACGAGCCGCTGCTGCGCGCCGCCGGTCTGCGGATCGCCCATCGCGATCTCACCGATCCGTCGCGCGGAACGCTGCGCCACGAGGCGCTGCTCGACGCGTTGCGCGAGGCGCCCGCCGGCGATGCGTTCCTGGTGCAGGCGGTCGGCCACAATCCGACCGGGATCGATCCGGATCCCGCGCTGTGGGAGGCGTTCGCCGACGTCGCCGTCGCCCGCCGGCTCGTGCCGCTCGTGGATCTCGCGTACCAGGGTCTCGGAGCCGGCTGGCGCGAGGACGCCGCGCCGATCGCCCCCTTGCTCGAGCGGGTGCCGCAGCTGCTGATCGCGTATTCCTGCGACAAGAACTTCGGCCTGTACCGCGAGCGCGTCGGCGCGCTGTTCTACCGCGGCGCGAACGCCGAGGAAACCGCCGGACTCCGGGATCATCTGCTCGCGATCGCGCGCGTGAGCTATTCGATGCCGTCGGACCATGGCGCGGCGGTCGTGCGCACGATCCTCGGCGACCCTCGGTTGCGGTCCGGCTGGCTTGCCGAACTCACCGCGGCCCGGGATCGGGTCGCTCGGATCCGCACGACGCTCGCCCGCCGCGGCCGCATCGGCGGGGTCGACTTCGCAGCGCTCGGCGCAGGCCGCGGCCTGTTCGCGCAGTTGCCGCTCTCGGCCGCCGCGATCCAGCGCCTGCAGGCGCAGCACGCGGTCTACCTCGCGCCGTCCGGCCGCATGAATCTCGCCGGACTCAACGACCGCAATCTCGAGCGATTCCTCGCGGCGCTCGACGCCGTGCAGCGCCGGTCCGCGGCCTGACGCGCGCGGGGCGTCCGGCGCGAACCGTCCCGCGCGCGGTCAGCCCGGACCGCTCTGCGCCTGGGCGCGTGCGACCTGCGCGGTGATCGCGAGGGCCACTTCCAGCGCCGCGAGGCCCTCCTCGCCGGTCACCGGCGGCGACGAGCCGCTCGAGGCGGCGGCGAGGAATGCGGCGATCTCGTCGCGCAGCGCATCGCTCGCCTCGTAACTGGTCTCGTCGATCGCGACCGCCGGCGTGCCGTCGGTCGTTCGCCCAGGATCCTTGCGGATCAGCGTGCGCACCTTCTGGTGCAGATCGACCGACACGTACGCGTCGTCCTGGAACAGCCGGAGCTTGCGTTCGGTCTTCATGCTGACCCGACTCGCGGTGGCGTTCGCGACGCAACCGTTCGCGAATCGCAGCCGGGCGTTCGCGATGTCGATCTCTCCGGAGAACACACGGGTCCCGACGGCATCGACCGACACGACCGGCGAGCGCACGATGCTGAGGATCAGGTCGATGTCGTGGATCATCAGGTCGAGCACCACGTCGACGTCCGTGCCGCGCGCCTTGAACGGCGCGAGCCGCGCGGATTCGATGAACCGCGGCACCGTCAGGATCGGCTGCAGCGCGCGCATCGCCGCGTTGAAGCGTTCGAGGTGCCCGACCTGCAGGATCCGTCCACGGCGTTTCGCGATCGCGATCAGGTCGCGCGCCTGCTCGACCGTGACCGTCATCGGCTTTTCGACGAGCACGTGCGCGCCACCCTCGAGGAAATCCCTCGCGATCGCATGATGCATCGGCGTCGGCGTCACGATGCTGACCGCGTCGATCCGTCCGATCAGCGCCCGATGGTCGGGGTACGCCGCGACGCCGAGCTCGCTCGACACGGCCTCGCGCGCGCCGGCGTCGGGATCGACGATGCCGACCAGCGTCGAGTTCTCGAGGCTCGCGTATTTCTGCGCGTGAAATCGCCCGAGGTAACCCGCACCGATGACCGCGGTCCGCATCATCGCGCCGCCCGGGCGGCGGCGCCTGCCGACGAAGGAGGGTTTTGCACGCCGCGCATTCTAGCGCGCGCACCGGCTCGTGTGCGGCCGGCGCCGACGGATTGGTTTAGAATCCGCCGATGGCTCGCAAACCCGCCTCGAAGAAAAAGCCCGCCCGCCGAGCGCCCGCCAGGGGCAGCGTGCGCCATGAGCTGTTGCTCGCGCTCGGCTGGCTCGCGTTCGGCGCGTTCGCACTCCCGGTCCTGATCTATCTCAGTGGCACCACGTTCCTCGGGCGCTACGACGGCGCGACCCTCGGCCGGACGTTCGGAACGGTGCTGCTCGGGCTCGCAATCCCCTCGCCCGCGTCCTGGATCGTCGTCGTCGGCCCCTACCTCATGATCCTGCTGCTGCGGGTGCTGCGCTGGGGCTGGTCGCTCGGGTCGAATCCGAAGGGCTGAACCGTGACGCAGTTCTCGGTATGACGAACACCGACGGCGTCGCCGAATCCGATTTGAGACGATCACGGTTCGCGGGCGGCGCGGGTGCCGCCGCGGGTTCAGTCGTGAACGAGGCTCGAGGTCCAAGGCGATGTCGATCGATGACCGTTCGAAACCGCGGGTAGAACCGCTATTCAGCTTCGGTATACAGGAACTCGAGGAAACCGAACACGCCGCGACCCGGCGTGCGGCGCGCCGCTCCACCGCTCGCCGCGAGGTCGCGACGCTCGGCCCGGGCGAGCGGGGTTACGGCTTCGATCCGTACAACAACAGCGGCCGGCGGGACCCGTCGCGACGCTCGTGACGCTCTTTCCCCTGTAGGTGCCGGCGGCTCGCGCGCGCGATGCGCCGGCCCACGTCTTCGTACAGGCGCAGATCGAGCAGCGTCCCGCGCAAGTGCCAGGACGGCGCATACCCGTCACCGGGTCTCTGGTAGCGCCGCGCATAATAGTCGTCGAGGCGCGCGGCGCCCCAGACGGGACCCATCGCCGCGTCGTCCAGCCCGCCGATCGCGTACAACGCGGGCACTCCGTGCGCCGCGAACACCGCGGCATCCGAGCGCAGGTAGCGATCGCGCAGCGGCTGCGGGTCCGGACGGACGACCCGTCCCTGCAAGTCGGCGGCATTCTTGAGGAACGGCTCGAGGGGCGAATTCGTCGGCCCGAGCGAGTCGACGTCCCGGGTCGGTCCGCCGACGTGCAGCAGCGCCAGGTTCACGTCGGCGACCGTGCGGACCAGCGGATAGATCGGATGCGCGACGTAGTAGCGGGCGCCGATCGCGCCGTACTCCCCGCCGGTCGTCGCCAGGAAGACGATCGAGCGCGCCGGTCGCGGGACCGCGTTCGCGAAGGACTGCGCGAGGATCAGCCAACCGGCGGTCCCGGTGGCATCGTCGATCGCTCCCGGAAGGACCTGCCCGGCGTCACGGCCCGCACCGATGCCGAGACCGTCCCAGCGCGTGCTGTAGACGAGGAATTCGTGCCGCCGCTCGCCGCCCGGAACGATCGCGACCAGATTCGGTGACGTGAAGTGCCGCACCGTCGCCTGCACGTTCGCGTCCGCCGCGAGACCGAGCGGCCGCGCCCGAAAGCCCGGCCGATCCGCGTCGGCGACGGCTGCGTCGAAGCTCGCGCCGGCCGCCGCGAACCAGCGCCGTGCCGCACGCGAACGAATCCAGCCCTCGACGCCGGCATCGGCGCCGTGCCCGTCGGTGGCGGGTGCCTCGATGAGGCCGTGCCCGTATCGATTCACGATCGCCGCCCACGGTACCGCGAGCGGTCCGGATCGGTGGATCAAGAGAACGCCGGCGGCGCCGTGCGCCGCCGCCACGGCGAGCTTCTCGCGCACGAGCGCGAGAGGCCCGGCGGGACCTGCGTTGCGCGCCGTCCAGCCGGCGGGCTCACCGTCGAGCACGAGCACCGTCGCCCCCCGGACGTCGACGCCCGCGTAGTCGTCCCAGCCGCGCGTCGGCGCATCGATGCCGTAGCCGACGAAGACGATACGGCTCTGCCGCAGCATGCCTCGGCCGCTCTCACGCGGCGTCCAGAGCACCGCATCGGCCGGGGCGACCGCAGAGCGCAGGAGGCCACCGCGGTCCGCGGTGACCGACAGGGTCGGCGGCGCGGCGGGTTCGATCGCGACCATCGGGACTTCCTGTCGATAGGACCCGTGATTCCCCGGCTTCGCGCCGAAGCGCCGCAGGGTCTCGATCAGGTAGGCCACCGCCCGATCGGCACCCGCGCTCCCGGGACGCCGTCCTTCGAATTCGTAGGATGCGATCGCAGCCACCAGCCGCCGGTACCCCGCGTCGTCGAACTGCGAGCGCAGCGACGGATGGCGCGGTGTCGTCGAACACGCGCACAGCGAGATCAGCGCCGCGAAGGCGACGGCGCGCCAGGGGCCTCTCGGGTAACGCCGGGTCACGATGCCCGCCCCGCTAGCCGTGAATCGAGAACCACAGCACGCCGACGCCGATCGCGGCAGCGGTCGCGAGGTGCGCGAGCCCGCGCCACGGGCGCGAGCGCAGTTGCCCGATGAAACTCAAGGACGCGAGCGCGGTCGACGAGAACGAGGCGACGATCGCGCCCGGTCGGTGTGGAATCCCGGTCGCGAGCCTCGGGTCGGAGTGAGCGACCACGGCCCAGATCAGCGCGAGCGCCGCGAGCGTGAACGTCGCCGATACGCAGGTGCCGAGGAGAATGCCGAACAACACCGTGAGCGGACGCATACTGGGGATCTCATATACAATCGCCGGATGCCCGATCGAGCGCCAGACGGCCGATCGAAGTCCAAGCTTACCCGCAAATCGAGATCAGTTCACAGGAGAACCGACACGGTGATCACCCAAGGCCCCGCCGCCGCGCGTTCGCGCTGGAAGTCCGGACTGGCCGTCGCTCTGGGCGCGGTCACCCTCGCCGCTCTCCTCGGCGCGGCGATGACCTCGTCGTCGGCGACCACCGCTCCGAAGACGACGGCCCCGGCCGAAGCCGTCCCCTCGAAGTCGGTGCGCCTCGAGCCCACCGCACGCGAGGGGTACACCGCGCAGCGCGTCGCCGACATCATCGCGCGGGAGCACTACCGGCGCGAGCCGCTCGACGACCAGCTGTCGAGCATGATCCTCGATCGCTACCTGAACGCGCTGGACGGCGAGCACAGCTATTTCTATGCGAGTGACGTCGCCGACTTCGAGAAGTACCGGTACGCGCTCGACAATGCGATCCGGGACGGCGACATGCAGGCGCCGTTCGCGATCTTCCGCCGCTACCAGAAGCGCGTGCGCGAGCGCATGGAGTATTCGGTCAGCCTGCTCGCGACGGAGCCGAGCTTCCAGAAGGACGAGACGTATCGGTTCGACCGGACGAAGCGGCCCTGGCCGGTCGACCGCCAGGAGATGGATGAGTTGTGGCGCAAGCGCGTGAAGAACGACGAGCTGTCGCTGCTGCTCGCGGGCAAGACCTGGCCAGGCATCGTCGCGACGCTGCGCAATCGCTACCAGAACGTGATTCGCCGGATCGGTCAGAGCGAGCCACAGGACGTGTTCGAGGCGTTCATGAACGCCTACACGCTGTCGCTCGATCCGCACTCGAATTATTTCTCGCCGCGCGATTCCCAGGAATACAACATCCAGATGAGCCTCAGTTACGAGGGAATCGGCGCATCCCTGCAGATGAAGGACGACTACGTGACGGTCGTCGACGTGATTCCCGGCGGGCCGGCCGCGATCAGCGGCGCGCTCGCACCGAACGACCGCATCACCGCGATCGGCGAAGGCGCTCACGGTGAAATGGTCGACGTGATCGGCTGGCGGCTCGACGACGTCGTCCAGAAGATCCGCGGACCCGGCGGCACGAAGGTGCGGCTGCAGATCCTTCCCGCGGGCGCGGCGCCCGGCTCGCCGCAGAAGATCATCACACTGGTCCGCAATCGCATCTCGCTGACCGCGCAGGCGGCGCACGCGAAGATGCGTACGGTCGAGCGCGACGGCCATCCGATCAAGGTCGGGATCATCCACGTACCGAGCTTCTACCAGGACTACGACGCGAACCGCGCGGGCGTGAAGGACTATCGCAGCACCACGCGGGACGTGAAGCGCCTGATCGAGCGCCTGCGCAAGGAAGGGATGCAGGTACTGGTGATGGACCTGCGAGGCAACGGCGGTGGTTACCTGCCGGAAGCCGAGTCGATGGTCGGACTGTTCATCCGCCGCGGCCCGGTCGTGCAGTTGCGCGACACCACCGGTCACGTCGAGGTCGATGACGATCCGGATCCCGGGATCTTCTACCGTGGACCGATGATCGTGCTGGTCGACCGCTTGAGCGCGTCCGCCTCGGAGATCTTCGCCGGCGCGCTGCAGGACTACGGCCGTGCGGTGATCGTCGGCCAGCAGACCTATGGCAAGGGGACGGTGCAGAACGCGCATCCGCTGAGCTACTCGATCTTCGGCCGCAAGCCGGATCTCGGCCAGCTCAACGTCACGATCGGCAAGTTCTACCGCGTGACCGGGGGCAGCACCCAGGACCGCGGCGTCACGCCCGACATCGTGCTGCCATCGCTGATCGACGTGCACGAGGTCGGCGAGAATACCCACGACCGGGCGCTGCCATGGGATCACATCCAGCCGGCACCGGACTTCGAGCCCGAAGGCAACCTGAAGCCATGGATCGCGGACCTGCTGAAGCTCCACGACGCGCGCACCGCGAACAGCGCGGACTTCCGCTATCTCGAAACGGACATCGCCGCGATCGACGCGATGCGTGCGCAAAAGAGCCTGTCGCTGTCGCTGAACGCGCGGCAAGCCGAACAGAAGAGCGAGGACCAGGCGGAGCTCGCGCGTGAGAACGCGTGGCGCGTCGCGCACGGCAAGAAACCTTACACGTCGGTATCCCAGATCAAGAAGGACGAGTCGGCCGGGATCATCCTCGACGAGGCGACCCAGATCGCGGCCGACGAGGCGGTTCTCGCGGAGCATCCCGCTGCCGCCTCGCCAGCGGCAGCCCGCCCCGCGACAGCCCGCCCCACGGCGCCACGTGCCGCGCCGACCGCAGCCGTCTGGCCGCGCGCAGGGCGGCGCGGCGGCGCCGCTCAGCGCAGCAGGACCGAGTACACGTCCCAGTAATCCTCGGCGAGCACGTTCCACCCCGGCGTCGCGGGACGACCCGCGCCGCCGTTCGCGGTCAGCGAGTCCGCGGTCGGCACCGTGTCCGCGGGGTTGCGGTAATCGCAGATCCCCCGCAGCCGCTCGAGCCGCAACTTCACGGACGCGTTGACTTGCTTCGGCGCGGTCACCGCGGCGATCGCCTTCTGGATCCGCTGCATGTAGCCTTCGCATTCCGTGCGCGCACCGAAGCTCATCTCGTGCACGCGGCGCGCGACCGCCTCCTTCGCCTTGGCGGCGACGCCGTACGCATCGACTTCCTCGCAGAGCAACTCCGCGTACGCGATCACCGCGAGGTTGATCGTCCGCCGCGCCGCGAGCGAGATTCCCGGAAATGGCTCGGCGGGTTCGTCGACGATGCCCTCGCGCACCGCGACCAGATCGCGCACGGTACCGTCCGCGGCAGCGGCCTCGGCACGCAACCCATGGATCGCTCGCTGCAGGTCACGCCGCCGGAAGTAGTGCCAGATCGCGCCGAGACGGGCCTGCTCGACCTCGGCCGCCGACAATCGGCCGCGGCTCTCGTCGGCCCGTGCGCGCGCCTCGCGCACACGCTCGTCCGCCGCCGCGAGATGCCGCGCGCGCTCCTCGGCGCACTGCTCGCGAAACGTCGCGCTCTCGCGTTCCTCCTGCCGATGTGACAGGTCGGCGGCGAATCCGGTCAAACGCTGATTGCAGGTCTTCCACAGCGATCGCAGCTGGAAGAACACGAGCGCGGAGTAGCCGGTGCGCGGATCGGCGAGCAGTTCCGCGAGTGCATCGAGCTGATCCTGCACACGCGCGGTTGAGCCCTCCTGCTGTTTCAGGCGGTCGCGCATCAAATGGAATTCGTCCTGCAGATCGGCGTACGCCTTCTTCAGGCCGGCCCGGTTCTGGAAGAGCTGCATCAGCCGCTCTTCCTCTGAACCGACCGCGTTGCGTTCGGCCCTGAAGAAATTCCAGTTCTCGATCATCCACAGCCCCGCGCGGCGCGCCGTCGCCGGGGCCCCCGCCCCGGCGCGAGCGGATCCTAGAAGCGATGTCCCCGTTCAGCGCAATACTCGAGCCACTTGTTTAACATCATGTTGCGCGCCCAGCGTAGATCCAGTTCACGCTTGAGGCCGGCGCTCAAGCGGGCGATCTCCGGATGACGTGCGGCGCCTCGCACGCTGCGCGCCTCGGCGAGCCGCGCGTCGTGATACACGCAAACCTCGAGATCGGGATCCAGCAGCGTGACGCCGTCGACCTCGAAACGGTAGGTGAGACGGAAACGACGCGTGTAGGGACCGGAGTCGATCGGCAGGTACAGCAGATCGCAGTCCGTGACGATGCGCGAGACCGCGGGCTCGTCGGCGCAGCGCAGATCGCTCAGGACCCAGCCGAGACGCAGATAATTGCTCTCGTACAGCGTCATCAAGCCGACGAAGCTCCCGCGCGTCGCGCGCCACGTCGTCGTGCATCGTTGATCCGCGATCATGTCCCGACTATACCACGCAGCACGCAGGTGTCCGGCACGCTCGCGCAGGCCGCCACGCCTGTGATCGCGGTCTTGCGACTCATGGTCGCAGGCGCCGCTCGACACCCATGCGATCGAGTATCCGGCTCGACATTTCCTCGATCGAGCACTCGGTCGAGTCGATCACCGGAATGCCGTACCGCTCGAACAGCGCCTCTGCCGCCCGGAGTTCGAACGCGACCTGGGCGGCCGACGAGTACCGGCTGTCGGGCCGGCGCTCGTTGCGGATCTGCTGCAGTCGATCGGGCTTGATCGTCAGACCGAAGAGCCTCGACTGGTACGGCTCCACCGCGCGCGGGAGCTTGCGCGACTCGAGATCCTCCTCGGTCAACGGATAGTTCGCCGCGAACACCCCGTACTGCATGGCCAGGTACAGGCACGTCGGCGTCTTTCCCGACCGCGATACGCCGATCAGGATCACGTCCGCGCGCGCATAGCCGCCGATCGCCGATCCGTCGTCGCTCGCCATCGCGTAATTCGTCGCGTCGATTCGCAGAGCATACGCGTGGCCATCGGCCATCCGGTGCGCGCGTCCGACCGCGTGGCTCGATTGAGTGCACAGTTCACTCTCCAGCGGCGCCAGGAACGGATCGAAGAAATCGAGGAACAACCCGGTGCTGCCGCGAACGACGTTGCGCACGTCCTCCTGGACGAGCGTGCTGAACACGATCGGCCGGACGCCCTCCTGCGCGGCGACCAGATCGATCTTGCGCACCGCCTCGCGCGCCTTGTCAACGGTTGAGATAAATGGCACAGTAATCTGGCTGAATTCGATGCCGTCGAACTGCGTCATCAGGCTGTGACCCATCGTCTCCGCGGTAACTCCCGTCTGATCGGATACGAAGAACACGGTTCGCTTGTTCAAGGTTGCCCTCCCGGTGGCGGCGCCGGCCGCGGCGTGTGCCGCAGAGTGTTTCACCAACGTCAATGTCGGACAAGCAGCCCCTCATGAAACCCTACATCGTTCCGTTCGCGCGGCTGAAGCGCGGCGACATCGAACTCGTCGGCGGCAAGAACGCGTCGATCGGCGAAATGATCAGCGAGCTCGCAGGCCTCGGCGTCTCCGTGCCCGGTGGGTTCGCGACGACCGCGCACGCGTATCGGGATTTCCTGGCCCAGGACGGACTCGACGGCCGCGTTCGCGACGCGCTCGCGGCGCTCGACGTCGACGACATCGCACGGCTCGCCGAGATCGGCGCACGGATCCGCGGCTGGATCCTCGCGACGCCGCTCCCGCCCCGGCTCCAGGAGGAGTTGCTCACCGCGTGGCGCGCGATGGGGCAAGGGCCCGAGTTCGCGGTCGCGGTGCGCTCCTCGGCGACTGCGGAGGACCTGCCGGAGGCCTCGTTCGCCGGCCAGCAGGAGACGTTCCTGAACGTTCGCGGCGAGAGTCATCTCCTTCGCTGCGTGCACGAGGTGTATGCCTCGCTGTTCAACGATCGCGCGATCGCGTACCGGGTGCACAACGGCTTCGACCACGCGGCCGTCGCGTTGTCGGTCGGCGTGCAGCACATGGTCCGCAGCGACCTCGGGAGTTCCGGCGTGATGTTCACGCTCGACACGGACTCCGGATTCCGCGACGTGGTGTTCATCACCGCGGCCTACGGCCTCGGTGAGACCGTCGTGCAGGGCGCGGTGAATCCCGACGAGTACTACGTATACAAGCCGGCGCTGCGCGCGGGCAAGCGCGCGATCGTCCGGCGCAATCTCGGCGGCAAGGCGATCAAGATGGTGTATGCGGAGGCGGGCTCGGCCGAGCGCGTGCGCACCGTCGAGGTCGCGAGCGGCGAGCGCGAGCGGTTCTCGCTCGGCGACGCCGACGTGCTCGAACTCGCACGGCAGGCGCTGATCATCGAAGAGCACTACCGCGCGCCGATGGACATCGAGTGGGGCAAGGATGGCGCCACCGGCAGGATCTACATCCTGCAGGCGCGACCCGAGACCGTGCAGAGCCGCGCCGGGCGCAGCGTGCAGCGCTACACGCTGAAGGGCCGGTCGACGGTGCTCGCGAGCGGACGCAGCATCGGGCAGCGCATCGGCGCCGGGCATGCGCGGGTGATCACCGACGTGAAGGACATGGAGCGGGTCCGCGCCGGCGACGTGCTGGTCGCCGACATGACCGACCCGGACTGGGAGCCGGTGATGAAGCGAGCCGCGGCCGTCGTCACGAACCGCGGCGGCCGCACCTGCCACGCGGCGATCATCGCTCGCGAACTCGGGATACCCGCGGTCGTCGGCTGCGGCAACGCGACCAAGGTGATCGCCGACGGCCGGGCGGTCACCGTGTCCTGCGCGGAAGGCGACACCGGACACGTCTACGACGGCATGCTGGAATTCGATCAGCGCAACGTCGAGGTCGACTCGTTGCCGCAACTGCCGGTGCGGATCATGATGAACGTCGGCAATCCCGACCGTGCGTTCGACTTCTCGCGCATCCCGAACAAGGGAGTCGGACTCGCGCGGCTGGAATTCATCATCAATCGCATGATCGGTGTGCATCCGCGGGCGCTGCTGGAGCTCGACCGGCAGAACGCCGAGCTCAAGGAGACGATCCGCCGGCAGGTCGCCGGATACCCGGATCCGATCACGTTCTATGTCGAGAAGCTCGTCGAGGGCATCGCGCAGATCGCGGCCGCCTTCGCACCCGAGCCGGTGATCGTGCGGCTGTCGGACTTCAAGTCGAACGAGTACGCGAACCTGATCGGCGGCAAGGCCTACGAGCCCCACGAGGAGAACCCGATGCTCGGGTTCCGCGGCGCGTCGCGCTACGTCGATCCGGCGTTCCGACGCTGCTTCGAACTCGAGTGTCGGGCGCTCAAGATCGTTCGGGGCGAATTCGGCCTGACCAACGTCCAGGTGATGGTGCCGTTCGTGCGATCGCTGTCCGAGGCTGCCGCGGTGACGGAGCTCCTCGCGGCGAATGGCCTGCGCCGCGGCGAGGACGGACTGCGGTTGATCATGATGTGCGAGCTGCCGACCAACGCGCTGCTCGCCGAACGCTACCTGGAGTACTTCGACGGCATGTCGATCGGTTCCAACGATCTCACGCAGCTCACCCTCGGACTCGACCGCGACTCCGGCGTCGTCGCAAAGCTGTTCGACGAGCGCGACGAGGCGGTGAAATCCCTGATGGCGATGGCGATCCGCGCGTGCAAGGCGAGCGGCAAGTACGTCGGCATCTGCGGCCAGGGCCCCTCCGACCATCCGGAGCTCGCGCGCTGGCTCGTCGAGCAAGGCATCGACAGCATATCGCTGAATCCGGACAGCGTGATCGATACCGCGCTGTTCCTGTCGTCGGAGCGCGGTTGATCGGGCGCCTCAGAACGGACGGAGCAGGCGCTCCCGGTAATACTGCAGTTCGCGGATCGACTCGCGCACGTCGTCGAGCGCGAGGTGCGTGGACGGCTTCTGGAGCCCCTCGGCGACGCGCGGGGCCCAGCGCAACGCGAGCTCCTTGAGCGTGCTCACGTCAAGGTTCCGGTAATGGAAGTACTTCTCGAGCGTCGGCATGCGGCGCGCGAGAAAGCGCCGATCCTGGCACACGCTGTTGCCGCACATCGGCGAGCGTCCCCGCTCGACCCAGGATTCGAGGAAGTCGAGCGTCGCGCGCTCCGCATGAGCCTCGTCGACCCGACTCGCGCGTACCCGCGCGATGAGTCCGGAGCCGCCGTGTTGCGTGCGGTTCCACTCGTCCATCCGCGCGAGCGTGTCCTCGCTCTGATGGATCGCGAGCACCGGCCCCTCGGCGAGGATCGCGAGCTGCGAGTCGGTCACGATCGTCGCGATCTCGATGATCCGGTCGCCGTCGGGATCGAGCCCGGTCATCTCCAGATCGATCCAAATCAAATTATCAGCGGATTTCATCGATTCCCCTTGCCGGCGCGAGCAGCCCCGCGGCGGATGGTACCAGAGCTCGGATCGGGTGTTCGATGAGCGAGACGCCCTCCGGAATCGGCGTCGTTCTCGCTGCGTACGGCCGCGGCGCGCTCGTGCTCGCGGGCGACGAACCCGTGCACTGTGCGCTCGCGGGCCGCAAGCTCCGGGTGGTCTGCGGTGACGAGGTCGAGTGGCGCCGGGACGCGAACGCGCCGCCGACGGTGCACTCGGTCGCCCCCCGCCGCAACGGCCTGGAACGAATCGATGCGCGGGGTCGCGCCGAACCGGTCGCCGCGAACATCGACCGCCTCGCGATCGTGGTGGCGCCGCGGCCGGAGCCCGATTGGTTCGTCGTCGATCGCTACTGGGCCGCCGCCCTGCAGGTCGCGATCGATGGCTTGCTGATCGTGAACAAGGGCGATCTCGACGGGACGTCGATCGCGGACGAAATCGCGAACTATCGGCGGCTCGGACTCGCGGTCGCCGAAGTGGGCTGTCGAACGGGAGCCGGGATCGAGGACTTGCGGGTTCGGCTCGCGGCCGGCGCGACCGTGCTGGTCGGCCAGTCGGGCGTCGGCAAGTCGACGCTGGTGAATTCGCTGGTGCCGGCGGCGGACGCGCAAACCGCGGAACTCACCCGCGACCGCGAAGGGCGTCACACGACGACGACCGCGCGCCGTTACCGTCTCGGCGCGGACGCGGCGATCGTCGACGCGCCGGGCGTGCGCGACTTCGCGCCGCCGGCGCGCATCGCGAGGGCCGCGGAGCGCGGCTTCGTCGAGATCGGGGCGCTCTCGGTCCAATGCCGGTTTGGCGACTGCCAGCACCTGCGCGAGCCGGGTTGCGCGGTTCGCGCCGCGGTCGACACCGGGACGATCTCCGCGCGGCGGTACGAAAGCTACCGGCGCCTGCTGCGACTGTACGTGCGGTTCGCGACCCGCTGAGCGCGCCGCGCGGCCCCGCGGGTGCGGCGACCGCTAGGTGATCGCGGTGCGGCCCGCGAGCGCGTGCGCGAGCGTGCCACCGTCGACGTACTCCAGCTCGCCACCGACCGGCACGCCATGCGCGATTCGCGACGCCCTGACCCCGTGCCGTAACGCGATCTCGCCGAGGTAGTGAGCGGTCGCCTCGCCCTCCGCGGTCGGGTTCGTCGCGAGGATGACCTCCGTGATGGCACCCGCCGCGACCCGGCGCTCGAACTCGTCGAGGCCGAGCTCGGCCGGCCCGACGCCGTCGAGCGGCGACAGATGACCCATCAGCACGAAATACCGACCGCGATAGCCGCCGGACTGTTCGATCGCGACGACGTCCGCGGGCGACTCGACGACGCACAGCAGGCCCGCATGACGGCTCTCGGACGCGCAGATCGGGCAGACCCGATCCTCGCTCAGCATCCGGCAGTGCTCGCAATGACCGACCGCGTCGATCGCTTCGGCGAGCGCGAGACCCAGGCGCCGCCCGCCGTCGCGATCCCGCTCGAGCAGGTGGAACGCCATGCGCTGGGCGGATTTCGGCCCGACACCGGGCAGACAGCGCAGTGCGTCGATCAGTCGCGCGAGCGCCGGCGAGTATTTCATCGTCGCGGGTCGTCGACGCGATGCGGGCGCGCGCGGCTCAGAACGGCATCTTCATGCCGGGCGGGAGATTCAGGCCCGACATCAAGCCGGCATATTTTTCTTCCATCCGCGCCGCGACGCGCCGCGACGCGTCGTTGATCGCGGCGACCAGCAGGTCTTCGAGCATGTCCCGATCCTCGCCGAGGAGCTGCGGCTCGATCTTGACCTGCCTCACCTCGTGTCGGCCGTTCATCACGACCTTGACCATGCCCGCGCCGGCTTCACCGGTCACCTCGAGCGCGGCGAGCTCTTCCTGCGCCTTCTTCATCGTTTCCTGCATCTGCTGCGCCTGGCGCATCAGATTCCCGATTCCACCCTTGATCATCGCCCCATCCCCTCGTTGTCAGTTGCCCGGCTTGATCGACGCGATGTCGATCTCCGCCCCGAATCGTTCGCGCAAGCCCTTGACCGCGGGATCGTCCGCGAACGCCGCGACGGCGCCGGCCACGCGGTCCTGCTCGGCTCGCTGCCGCTGCCGCGCGGGCGTCGCAAGATCCGATTCGGCGACCTCGAAGGACACCCGGATCGGCCGGCCGACATGCCGGCCGAGCGCCTGCACGAGCCGCTCCTCCACTTGCCGGGTGCGCCGGTCCGCGGCGGCTGCGTCCATCCGCAGGTGCAGCACATCGTCCGCGAACGACGACGGAACGCAATTCAGCGCGAACTGCCGCGCCATCCCGCTGAGTCCGGCCGCCTCGACGATCCGGGGCCAATCGCGGGCATCGATCGTGTCCGGCGCCGCGACGGGCGGCCCCTCGGTCGACGCCGCCGCCGCGACCGATGACGCCACCGCGACCGATGACGCCGCCGCAGGCGCCAGTGCGTCGATCAGTCGCGCGAGCGCCGGCGAGTATTTCATCGTCGCGGGTCGTCGACGCGATGCGGGCGCGCGCGGCTCAGAACGGCATCTTCATGCCGGGCGGGAGATTCA